>JAHWHT010000017.1 GCA_019323135.1 Candidatus Woesearchaeota archaeon | reverse complement strand
ATATGAAAAAGCCAAGTTAAAGACTGTTGCTGAAAGCCCTGCTAACCTGAACTATGTTAGGCGTAATATTTTGACAAAAGGCAGTGTTGTTGAAACTGAGAAAGGCAAGGCAAAAATCACATCAAGACCAGGTCAAAATGGTTCTTTGAATGCAGTTCTGATTTAATTTTATTTACCGATTTTTACACATATTTTTCTATATCTCTTGTTTCTACAAAAAAATAAATCGAAAGGTTTATTTAAATAAACAATAATTCTTTTAGCATGGTTGACACTTTTTTAAAAACCAAATCTGGCCCAGGCATACTTGCAAAAATTGAAGGAGACCAAGCGCGGTATGCTTTTGAGCATCTTAAAACAATATTATTTTCATTTTATGCAAAACGAGGCGCAGTTCTAGAAGATAAAGAATATGCTCAACATAAACTAATTAAAAACAATCCAACCTGGAACCTGACTTTAATTCATAAAGGCAAGAATTACGGCCGCGTGCAAATTCAATATGTAGGATACTCAGATGAACGCAAACTTTGGAGAAGCTGGAAATCTCAAAACTTCCTGGTTTATTTTAATCTCAAGAGAACTGAAGAAATATGCATAAAAGAAAGAGACCGCTTTAAAGAATTTATTCAACCAGCAATATATTGATTTTCAATTAATTATCGTTCTGTAACAACGAAATAATTATATACGCAGAACCATTTCTTTCTAAAATTCAGAGAAAAGAAGGTGCGTGATAGGGTGAGTATTGAGTCTACACTTAAATTTACAAAAGGTTGGCCTAAAGAAAGATTTCTTAAAGCTTTAGCACTGCAAGGATTTCATCCAGGAGAATTTGTGCGTGCAAAGGATCTTAAAAGTACTCCTGCACTTCTTACTGCGCTCGCAAGACTTGGTAAAAAAAATAATCAAGCAGGAAATCACACTAATGGTTTAAAGCTGCTTGGTTTTGAAACAGTGCAAAGAATGACTGATGATAACATTAGAGAACAAATGCTTGAAATCTGGCCTCATGAAAAAGTTCAGCAGGCATATGCACAAAGCAATCCTTCTCTACTCACATCTCTAAACGAATTAGATAAAAAACTATTTCGTGCAATGAAGTATAGATCAGAAGCCAACATAAAAATTAAAAAAAGACCCAAAAGTGTTACAGTAAAACAGCAAGTAAATAGTCTGCACCCAGAATTCCCTTGTTTATACAACATGGTATCAAGCAGAGCTTCTGCAGGCAATCAGCAGGATCTTGGCGAGAGACTGCGAAGCGCATTTTATCAGGGCGTGAATATTGCTCCATCTGCTTTAAAAAACAGTTCTGATCCTGGCCAAAGAAAATTATTTCGAGAGATACACCATGCAGGAAAAAGTGATTTTGGGTTCAAGATAGAAGCTCCTAAAGCCACTATTGCACGGGTAACTGGTATTAAGCCGCAAGACTTTTCATTCTCAAGCAGAAAAAACGAGCTGCTCAAAGAGATTACAGAAAATGCAACTAAGCTGGTTTTCTTGGTTACAAATCTTATTGATCCCACTGGAAAATATTTTCAGAATGGTTTTGCAGGATATTTCCCTCCGATAAGAAGTATTGACGAGCAGGTAAAGATTCATACAAGCGGTAGAAAATATGTAATAACTGATTTTGTTGTTGCTTCCAGCAGAAAAAATTGCGCAGTTGAAGTGAAGTCCGGAACCACAGTTCAATCGGCAAAAAGTCTGCTAGACAATTATCAAGATTGGGCTAGTTTTGGAACAGACGGGGCAAGATTAGATTCTGTTGTTGCAGTATTGCAGATGAATGAAAAAATAGTTTCTCAGATGCGGACCCCTCTAAGAGACTTAAATATTAAAACTGTTTCTGGAGAAAAATTCATGGAGTATTTCTCTAAAGCAATTGCAGCTCTTGAATGTTCACCATATCACGCATATGTTGCTGAGGCTGTGCACGGAGTGCACAGTCTAGCTAACATATATAGATTTCATGAGCAGATTGTTTTTCGGCCGCATGTTGTGCTTAAGCAAAATAGTAGAGAAGTGTTAACGCACCACAATAAAGTACTGCGTTCACTCACAAAATGTCTTGAAAAAGCATACAAAACACAAAACCTTAAATAATTCTTAAAACTCTCATCAGCTTATGGCTAAGGGGGATCGTATTGAAGATGTTCTAGAGGGAAGAATCTCTCAGATTAATCACTGTAAATACTACAGGTCAATCATTCCGGTATCAAAAGTTCACAACCCTGTCGCAGATAGAATTAGAAGAAATCTAAATGCCTGGCATTCTGGCAAGATTCAAAACAAGGCTAATGCTGACTTTTACATTCCACTGCAGGATGTTGTTTTTATTGACATTGAGACAAGAGGTCTTAAATACAAAAACCAGACTTTTCTTAATGGGCTTGCATATTACAGTCAGAGCAGGGGAGAATTTGTGTTTGACGGCCTATTTGCAAGAGATCCTTATGAAGAAGAAGCTATTATGAACGCTTTTGCACACTTAACAAAATCCACAAAAGGCATCATAACTTTTAACGGAACATTTGATTTAAGCAGGTTGGAAAACAGATTTTTAACATACCTGCGTAACTGGAAATGGCCTCGAGATAAACATCTAGACATGTATCACGCAATCACAAAGTATAACAAAGCAACAGGTTTTACAGGAAGAAAATTGACAGAATATGAAGTTGCAATCTTCAGGTTCAAGCGGGAGGAAGATGATGTAGCAGGAGAAAATATCCCTAAAGCTTACACCCGATACCAAAACGGCGGAGATCCAGAACCTCTTGCAAGAGTTGTAAAACATAATTGTCTGGATATTTTTACCACTGCCGCAATTTATATTTACTTGTTAAGAAATCCAAGTCACTTTAATGAATCTTTATTAGAGAATCTTAATTTTTGAATTAGCTCAGTATGTTGCTGCATTAATTCCTCTACTGCACCCTCATCTTTTCTGCTATGTGCAGATTCTATATCCGTACCAATTTGTTGTAAGTCATATCTATATCTTGCTTTTAGGAACTGATTCACAATTACATCTGGAGGAAATTTTGGAGACGGCATTCTCTGGAGCGTGCTGATAAGTTTATACACTTCAGCTTCATTAACAGGCATATCATTTTTTCGTGCATGCGCAATCACTTCTGCAGGCAGATTTTCAGTACGCTGGTCATCAAAAAGAGAGGGTTCTAAATCCATGCTATTATGTGAAGGCACGGCATCATCTTTTGCACTTTCATTGCTAAAATAAGAAAACAGTGCGCTTATTGCAGTATCAAAAAACTGTTCAGAAGATAACTCCATTGTCAAATAATTTCTATACGCAACTTTTCTTAACAATACGCAGGCCAATTGTTCTTCATATATTTTTGTGGGAAACGGACTTAGTTTTAATTCAGCAAAGCTATCAGACCGGGTACGATAATCTACTAATTCTGCAACAACATCATATTCAAGACCCATTCTTTTTGCAGTTTCATTGATGTACACTCTGCAGGTGGGTGCATCAGGCGCAGCATAGATAAATGGCGCAAGTTCTTTGAGAACAATTGCTTTATCATGTGCAGATTCTATGCTGTGTCGGTTTAATGCATCCTCAAATACAAATTCAAAAAGAGGCATTGCCTCATTAAGTCTTGTTTCAAAAATATCTGGATTTTCCTTTATTACATCTGCAGGGTCTTTTCCTTCCTGCAAAGCCACAATTCTAGGATCTATTTCTGTAGTAAGCGCAGTTCTTGCAGACGTAATTGCAGCAGCTTTTCCTGCAGAGTCTGAATCAAAACAAAATATTGCTCTATCAGATATTCTTTTGAGCAGTAATGCATGCTGTCTAGTAAATGCAGTTCCTGCAGTTGCGACTGTATTTTTGTGATTTTCTTGATGCGCCATTAATCCATCAGTATATCCTTCAACAACTACCAATTCTCTCAGCGATTGAAGTTTTCTTGCAATGTTCAAAAGATACAGATTTTTTTGTTTCTCAAAAATAAGCGTTTGTCGTGTATTCAAGTATTTAACCTCTTTTTTTTCTGCAGACATTGTTCTTCCCCCAAAACCAATTGGTCTGTCTGCAGCATCAAACCAAGGGAATAAAATTCTGTTGCGAAAATAATCATAAAATTTTTGCGATTTATTGCCCTTAAAGACTAGTCCTGCTTTTTCAAGTAAAGGAAAATCATATTTTAACGATAATTGTCTTATCAAAAAATTCCAGCCATTTGGTTCTGGAGCATACCCTATTTTATGTTCTAGCAAAGTTTCATTTGTAAATCCTCTTCTTCGCATATACGTTCGGGCATTCTTGGCACTTCCATCGTCTGAGTGCCTAAAATATTCATGATATATTTCAACTGCCTCTTGAATTACATGGTATAAGTCTGTTTTTTTAATTTCATGTGCAGCTTTTGTCTCAATAACATCAATGCCTGCCATCTCCGCAAGATAATAGACTGATTCTGGAAAAGTTATGCCCTGCATTTCCATCAAGAAAACAAATACATTGCCCATGCTTTCGCAAGACGTGCATTTATACAATTTATGCTTTGGAAGAACTAATAAAGAAGAATCTTCATCTGAATGAAGCGGACAATTTCCTTTAAAATTTTTCCCAGAAGGCCTTAGCTCAGTATATCTGCTCACTAAATCTTCTAAATGTACAGTATCCAGCACTTGCTGTATGGTATATTCTGATATCTCGCTCATCCCAACCCCCAGATACAAAGAATAGCAAAAGAAATATAAAGATTTCTCTATTTCAGGCAGGCATGGGGGAGAAACTGCAATCTACTTTTAATCTAGTACAGCGCATGGGCTTTTTTTGGGAATATCCCAAATCTAAACCACTGCAGGCAATTATAGACAGTATAGATCAGAAAAGGATACAGCGAGCCGCACAAAAAACAGTAAATCTTCTCACAGACTTAATAGAGGGCAATTACTCTGCAATAGGTCTGCGAATGGCTCACGCCCTGGAATTAGACAGTCTGGAAAAAGTATGGCAGTACAGAACATATCTCATAAAAAGATTTGATGCTCAACTGCCAACATCTCGCAAAACTCCAATTTGGTTAACCCATGATTCTGCAGATGAATACAAATTAGGAACAATAGTCAAAGCATTTGAAAGAGCTCTTGACCGACGACAGTATGTAGAAGGAGTTATCATTGACACGTCTCACAAAATTTCTTACTAGCTATGTATCAATAAATTAAAGATTTAGCGCTGCATAATATTGCGGATATGTTCGCAATGTTTTTTTCTGCTGAATTGAGCCCATTCACAAGTGCAGGAATAAGGCGAAACATCACTAGACCTATAATCCTTGGTAACAATATGAAACTCATCCTCTCTTGATTTTGAAGGCACAATAAACTGTTGACAGCGAGCAGTTGCAGGATGTATGAGATTCTCTTGTATCATATTCCATGCCCAAAGTGCTTTTGCCTGCTGTATATCTTGGTGCTCAAAATCTGCTCTAAATCCCCGCCTATATGCTTTATACGTCTTAAAAATTGCCAGTCCTCTCCCCTCCAATACCTGGCCCTGCTCAATAGCCTTCTTAGCAGTTTCAATTGGCGTTTGCTTTAAATCAGAATACTTTTCAAATCCGCCAGGAATTCGAGGATACCTCTCTTGAAGTATCGCAGGAAGATACTCTTCTTCAGCAGTCATCTCCCGCATAGGCGCAAGTAATTTTTCTATTCTATCCTCTATTCTCTCTGAGTATTTTTCTCTGTCAAGGTTCAAATCAGCTATTGTTGAGACATATATTTTCTCAAAAGCTCCTTTTTTATTCATCTCCCACACAAAATACATGCCTTTTTTCTTGTCATATGTTGTCTTGCGTTCGTCTGAAAGATAGAATTTTATTTCTTCATCACCCACAAATGCTTTATACGTTTGCGAACTTTTTACAAAGAAAACTAATTCTTCATTTGGAACCTCGCTGTCGCGGAATCTCTGCAGGCATCTCTCTAAATGCCTTACAGCAGCATCAATTCTGCCGTCAAACAACTGCTCTAAGAATCCGCCATATGCATCCATCTCAAAAAGTGTAAGGACATTTGAAGGTTCGTCTTGTAATTTTATTCCGCCGTAAAAATCGCGTTTAGGGTAATATATTTTATTTCCAGAGGATGGATCTTTTGCAATGTACACTTTTTCATGTTCGTCTACGCGCATCAATGGCAAGTCTTCTGGAAGGTTGTCCACTCCCTCTACCGTCGTAAAAAGATGTTCATTCTTTTTGTGCACAACTTTAACACCTGCAGTTTTCAGTGCCGATGTTAATCGTATTAATTTTGATTCAAATGCTAATATCTCTATTCCTTCTGGGTCTGCATTAAACGGCATAATCACTTGTCCTCTTTTTTTCTCGACTCTAAGCCACTCATTTAACCAGTCCTGGAATTCAGAAGCCTCCAAATTTTGATTGCGAAGTATTTTGTTTAATTTCTTTATTTCCTGGCGTATTGCTCCTTTGACTTGTTTTTCATTTTCTGCAGCAACTTCTGCAGACACATTTGCAGTTTGCAGGATTTGTGCTCTATATTCTTTCATATATGCTCTTGAATTAAGAAGTGTTTCAAGTGTTTTCACAGGCACATACATTTTTTTTATGCGGTCTTTATCGTGCGTATCTTGGAGAAGACTTTTGCATATTCCGCAGGCCTGATCTATTTTGTAATAATCAAGACCGCTATCATCAATACTTTTATCAAACTCATCTCTGGCTTTTATGTATTTTCCCCAGGCCTGCATCAAATATTTGCAGAATGAATCTGCATATTGCGAGAGAGTGTAATAATCTTCAGGAACATCTCTGTGCTCCTCGACATAATCAAATAATTCTTTTGCTTTTGGAAACTTGAATTCCATATCTTTCCTAAGAAAAGGCCAAGTCGGCATAACAAAATGCGCAATATTTTTTTTCAATCCTTTTTCTTTTGTTTTTTGCCTTACACCCTTCCGCTTTTTTTTCTTGACAAATCTTTTCACTCTATCTTCGGCTCTTCTTGCCACGTCAGTTATTCTATGAATTACATCCAAATGCATTCCTGTTCTCTCAAAGAAATCTTTTTTCTGCAGGTTGTTTATTGCACTTGGCGTATGCGCGGCTTTCTGGATGTTAACGTCGGCAAATTCAGTTATCTTATCTAGATGTCTCAGATATCTCTGGAATTCTGGATGCGTTATTAGCGCAGGAAGTATATTGACATCGTCTCCAACATAATGCGCAATTATTTGCGCGCATACCTCGTTTAAATTAGGTACCTCATCAATCGCTCCTGCAAACTCCCTTATTTTTGCTTGCGTTTTAGGAGTGGTTTCCTGCCAGGGTTTGCCGTCGATGATATTCTCTAATTCTGCCATCATTTTATAGTTTATTGATTTTCCAAAATCTAATCCTAATTCTTGTGATACCATCAATAATTTTTTGTTTGGCAGGAATTTTTTTGCAATTTTTGCCCAAGTTAATGGGTCGATTACTATTTTGCCTTTTACATCTATTCTCTCAAAGAATCTGGTCGTGACTTCTTTTTTTGGTCTGGACTTGCGCGGTCCAACCTCTAATCCATGTTCTGTATCTCTTAATTCAATAAGATCATATGGCGTGTTATATGCACACAAAACATCTGGATTTGATGCGTTGATAGAAGCCTGCACCCCTGCCATCAAATCATTTTCATTAGAGTAGTGGTCAAAAATCTCACACCCTTTCTCTTCAAAAAATTGGGACTTGAATTCTTCTCCAACTTTTTTGCTGGCGTGTATCTCGCGCAAAAGCTCTCCATTTTTGCTGTAATTTATTGCAACCCAGCTCACCTCTTCCTGGGGCGTGTTAAAGCGGGGTTTCTCTATGTCAATAAAACACCAATCCATTTTCATCAATTCTTGTGAGTCAAGGTATCTTTTGAAATTTATATTTTCATCAGAATTCAATATAATTCTTATTTCATCGCCATGCTGCTCCACTCTGCCTTCATCACCTAATTCTTTTTCTAAACTTAGCACTCTCCTCTGAAGCTCTACTCTTTTTGCAATTAAATCAGGACCTAATTTTTTTGCAAATGCTCTTTTGTGAATATTCTCAAATTGTTGGGTTCCATAATTTCTCTCAAAGAATTTATTCATATCAGTTATTGTTCTCTTGACATTTTTATCAAGAATTTTTTCTGCTTCTGCTCGAATATCCTGAAAACCTGCCTCTATTCTGTTTCTTTTCTCAAGAGTATTCACAATTGATTCATCTAATTCATGATAACTCCAGGGATGATGCGATTCCCATCTCACCATTTCAGTGTAATGTCCGGGGACTATTTTATTTACCAGAGTATATCCTGCCTTGGTTCTTTTTTCTTTATACTCTGTAATCAATCCTTCAAGCGTAGCCACTGCATTTGTTTTTTCATCATATTCATCCTTGATTTCAGACTGCAATTCCTCTTTTAATTTTATCAATGCCCGGATTTTATCTCGATACCCTCGCCAAAATTTACGCAGTCTTGCTTTTTCAGGTTCTTCAAGAGCATCTTTAATTTGCTTCTGCAAAGCAATCTCTCTTTCTGTCTGTAACGCATGCATCATCTCGCTTCTTGTTGCACGAATATGCATTCCCCTAAACACCGATTCATTGCAGGTTATCTGTGATTCCTCAAAATATTTCAGAAGCAGTTTTTTTAGTTCCTCTTGTTCATCTATGTTTTGCTTTCTTCTTCTAGGTCTTTTCTCTGCAACCTCATCTGGCAGTTTATCTTCTAGAATTTCAGTTGAAAAAGTGTGGGTGTAACCTACATAAACTGCTCCAAGCTCTCTAAAATTAAAATACTTGAAATCTTCTTTTGCATGCAATTCTGTAGCTAAAAATTCTATTGACAACCTCGCCACCCATTAATTTTTTAATAACTAATTTAGTAATTTTATAGGAATACTTAACAGGACTTACTTTATAAAGAATAGGGTAAATATATGTGCATAGCACCTAGCGAAGTTCTCCAGCACATAATTCGATTCAACATAAATCTGAGACAGAATCAACATAAGAATCCAAACGAAGCGTGCTATGCACATATCGATAAACAAAACTATTACAGGTCTTTTAACACAAAATTTATATATTTAAATAAATAAATTCATTTTATGGCAACGATATTCGGAATATTATTAATTCTCTTGATAATAGCATTAGTTCTTGCAGTTATTCTCACGATTATGGAAAAGATTACAAAATTCGTAATTCCTTTAATCATCATTGCATTATTAGTTGTAGGCGCATTTTATTTTGTGGCAGACGTTGCAGATTTGCAGGCTCAGTTTAACACAGAAAATAAATTATTTTTGCTTGAGCTAGAAGATCAAATGGTTGGAGCTTTTTCTGTAAAAGGAGAAGAACAGCCTGTTGTATTGCATGACTTTAGCGGCTTTAAGAATTTTCAGTCAGAAAATGCAGACTCAATAATTAACGGATATTACAAGATAATAATCATTCATTGGGATACTTTTGAAGATATTCAAGAAATTGATTTAGATGGAGTAACAATATCAAGTCAAAAGATTCAGGATATTCTTAAATCTGGAAATCCTCGGCAGTATCTGCCAGGGCCTGCACAGACTATGTTTTCAACAGATGACAGCATGAAAGGCAGTATATTCCTTTATTTATTTTCAGAAAATAACAAAAATACAAATCTGATTGAATTATACAGGTCAGGCAATGCTGATTTCTATCCAGATACAATGAGTCTAAAAGTAATTCGGCTCATCCCAAATTTCATACTAAATAAGTTGGTGAAACAATAAAATGTTTGATTCACTTAAGTTTTGGAAAAAGAAAGAACCTTTGCCTGCAGCAGCCCCATTAATTCCAAAGACTCCTGCAGGAATTCCAAAAGAACCAGATTTAATGCCCCCAGACCGGCCGCCTTCTGTTTTTGCTGATAGGCCAGACCTTCCAGCAATGCCTGGCGAAGAAACACCTGCAATGCCTAGCACAGGCTTAGCCCCAGATCAGGCCCTGGGTTTTAAAAGAGAGCCTAGCAGATTAGAAGTACCTCAAGCTCCTGAAGTTCAAGCAGATTTAGATTCTAGCAAAGATATGCAATTGATTAATGCAAAGCTTGATGCAATAAAAGCAGGCATTGATCACATAAATGCAAGATTAGACAGGATTGAAAGACCACGTGAAGAAAAAGAGATTATTGCATGGCGATGAAACAAAAAAGATTTCTTTTTTTTGGAATTGCATTATTAATTATCATACTTGATCAACTCACTAAGTTCTTAATCACATCAAAGCTCGCATTCACAGAATCAATTCCATTAATCCAAAACTTCTTTCATTTAACTTTAATTAAAAATTTCGGGATTGGTTTTGGCTTGATGAATATGCCTACAATAAGATGGGTATTAGTTATAGTAACAATCAGTATAATATTTGCAATACTGCATTACTATAAAAAAATCCCAAACAAATATCTCCCAGTGATATCTACTTCTTTGATATTAGGGGGAGCAATTGGCAATTTAATTGACAGAATTCTATTTGGTTTTGTAATTGACTTTATTGATTTCAAGTTTTGGCCTGCTTTTAATATTGCAGATTCTGCAGTTACTATCGGAGTAATAGGTCTAATAATATATTTTTGGCGAGATAAAAAGTAGTCAAAAAAAGCGAAACATTTATATAAAAGAAATAAAATTGTATGTGTATCAGTATTAAGAATAACCAAGAGAGGTGAAAAAAAGTATGGCAGAACAAACTAAAGGAATTGCACTTGCAATACTAGGTGTTGTTGCAGTTATTGCAATAATTGGACTAGTTCTAATGTTTGCTAAAATGAAGACCGGCGCTGCAGTTGCAGGTGTATATGGTGGTGGATTGAATGTTGGCCACGCTGCTAGAGTTATTACAGACGAAAGACTTCTGTACTCTGGTGTTGTTGAACAACCAAACATGCCGCAAGATACACCAACAAGATATAAGGTAGAAGGATCCTGGAAAACAGGTTACAGGCAAGATATGACCTACAACCCTGGAACAGGAGCTGGAACATGGGAACCTAAAGAATTAACTTTCCAAGGTAACATTCCTATATACAGTTGCCACGACTTCGGTCAGTATGCATTGGTAAATCCAAACTATGCTAAGTACAAGGATTACACAGCTACTGCAAGTGTTCAGAGAGCACAGAGTGAATTCGACGGTAAGTGTGTTAATTTGAAAGTTAACGGAAGATACCCAATTGCAGGACTTTGCTGCTATCAACCAGCAAATAGAATGTACTAAATTTTTATTTTTTTTCTCTTTTTTTCTTAGAAATTTTTAGTAAAATTTATATACTAAAATAGTTTTTTCTTCTTATATAAAATAATCGCGTATTAAAAATGAGGTGAATTTAGATGGATGAAAGAAATCTTACGTTAACTGTTCTAGGAATAGTTGTTGTTATAAGTATCGTAGGACTTGTTCTTCTTTTCAGTATGGCTGGAACAGGAGCAGGTGTTTATGGTGGAGCTTTGAAAGGCGACCCATTTCCCTACACAAGATATATTGAAGGGCAGCCTTTAGTTGAATCTCCAGGTTATCAAACAACAATGATAGACCCAACAAATCCGGTATTTGGCGGAGCAGACGAAGCATTAATTAATTATGAGCCAGTTCCAAGAGAAGTTCAAAAAGGTGTAACATACAAAAGAGATCCTGCATTAAAAACAAGAACTGCAAAAATTACCTGCACCACAATGCGGTTCCCAAACAATGTTTATGCACCTATAAGCTCAAATCAGCAGCAGTGGGAATCATACACCAGCATGGGCAGAAAATGTTTTAAGAAAAATGTTGACGGTGAAAAAGTAATTGATTTAATTGGTTCACTTGCTTGCTGTACAAGATAACTTCTTTATTTTTTTATTCTTATTTTTATATTTAATTTAGAAAAGTTTATATACGATTAATGTTATTTATCTCTTAAACGCTTAAATATTTAAAAAAGTGAGGTGAAATGTAATGGAACAATCCAAGAGTATTGCTTTAATGATTATGGCAATTGTTGCTGTTATCGCAGTTGTAGGACTTATTCTAATGTTTACTTCTGGAAGAACAGGAGCAGGAGTTTATACGAATTTTGAAGAAAATCCATTTCCGTATACAAGGTGGATTCAGCAAAGTCCTAAGATGGAAAACCCAGCAGCATATGGCATGATTGGCGGACAGCCTGCACCAGCACCATTAATGGGCGGCGCTAGTGAAGAATTCATGACAAACACTGAAATGGGAGTCAGCAAAGGATTCGCATATGGAAGAGATCCGTACAGCCATATTCCAACAGCAATAACATCTTGTCAATTACTGCACTTCCCTGGTAATGCAAAAGCTTACTACGGATATGGATACCAATTGTTTACAAACAAACAATCTATGGGATACGAGTGCTTTACAGAAGACAAATACGGTAACAAAGTCATGGACTTATTACCTATGTATTACGGATGCTGTAGTCAATAAATTAAATTATTTTTTATTTTCTTTCTATTTTTAATCAAAAGGTTTAAATACTAGTTTTATAAATTTTTGAGTAAAGAGGTGACCAAATCTCATTCGTAACATATGATTGGATTTATGGTATTGCGCAGTTCTCTGCAGCATTTTTGTCTATTATAGCTGGCATTATTGCAATAAGCATGTTTAGGGCTACTAAACGGCAGAAAAACTTGCGCAGCTGGAGATATATGATTATTGCACTAGTTTTATTTGCTATTGAAGAAGTAATTGGTGCGCTAAAAACCTTCGGAATATATGAAACACCTCACTTAACCCACGTAATTCCATTCTTTATTCTGCTTTTTGTAATCACAGCAGTTATAATTCAGACTAATATCGCAAAGGGGTGGCTTGAATGAGTGAATTTTTCTCAGCACTAGGACTTATTGCTCCGTATTATAACCTGATACTAGTTGTAATTTTATTCTTCCTCTTCCTTAAGTTATTCGCAACACCTACAAAGAACAAGAGCATCTTTCAATTGCCCTGGATTTTGATTTTTGTTGCATTGGTAATATTCATAATCGAAGAACTGCTCACTATTCTAAGGACTGCAGGTCTGCTAGACATCCCAATACACATAAATGGTTTTTTTGAGTTAAGCATGATTATTATTTTTATCTACACTCTGTTTTTGCAAAAAGAATGGATCAAGCGGCATGGCAAAATAAATCACAAAACCAAAAAAGCAGTTCACAAAAGTAAAAAAACAAGTGTTAAGAAAAAAATTGGAACTTCAAAAAAAGTTCCAAATTCACAAAACAAAAGTTCTGCGAAAATCAGAAAAAAGAAACGTTAAATCAGCTTTACCTTTTTCTTCTTGTATTTGC
>JAHWHT010000016.1 GCA_019323135.1 Candidatus Woesearchaeota archaeon | reverse complement strand
GAAAAAAATAAGGTGATACTTACAAAAAAGCTGAAAGGCGTTACAGTCATTGAAGGATTCCCCGGCATAGGTTTAGTCGGGACAATTGCAACAGGATTCTTAATAGATCATTTAGATTGTGAAAAAATAGGGACTTACTTTTTTGAAAATCCTGCAACACCGTCCATGATTGCAATACATGAATGCAAATTGGTCGATCCAATAGGAATTTTTTACAATAAAAAACACAATTTAGTGCTAATTCACGCAATAACCAGTGCAGCTGGGCAGGAATGGCAGGCAGCAGACCTGATAATAGATGTATGCAGACAGGTAACTGCAAAAGAACTCATAACAATCGAAGGAGTAGGCTCAACAGACCAGGTTCCTACAAAAGAAGCAGGAGCATTTTATTTTACAAAAGACAAACAGTCTGCTAAAAAACTAGAGAGCAAAGGACATCGCTGCCTTAATGAAGGAATTATCGTCGGGTCAACAGCAGCAATACTATTGAAATCACCACTAAAAACAACCTGCATGTTTGCAGAAACTCACTCAAAAATGCCAGATAGCAAGGCAGCTGCAAAAATAATCGAACTAATCGACAATTACTTAGGACTAAAAGTAGACTACAAACCTCTGCTAAAACAAGCAGAAGAGTTTGAGAAAAAGCTAAAGACCATTGTAACACAGGGCCAAAAAGTACAAGATCTAAGGCAAAAGAAGAAATTCGACTATATTGGGTAAAAATAGAGCGTAATGCTCACTTTTTCTTTATTTCATTGTTCTCAGACCTTGTGCTATTGTTTTGTAAAAATCTATGCCTAATGCTGTAAAACTGCTCTAATTTCACTTTGCTCTAGTGCGCGAATTTGATATTTTAGCGCGTTCTTGTCACAAAATTATATGGTGCCTATCCCCTTGTTTGAGGTAATTCTTTAATTTTCCCCCTGCAAAATCTGCTCTTGCATTCAACAATTCTTGGCAACTCTATGCTCACTCATGGAACTCTCACTTTTCATGAATACACTTTTTTTAATTTTTCTTCAAACTATATTTTCTTAAAGGTATTTTGTTAATTAACTATTCTAAAAGATATAGAGTTGTTTAGTAAAGTTTAACAATTATGTTGCTAACTAAATGTTCAACCATATAACCTGTAACCAGAAGACAGTTACAAAATCAGTTTTTTCAGTTTACCGTCGATAAAAAAATAAAATCAAGTAACTCCAAATAAGTGCCATTTTTGCGAAAAAAGGCGAAAAGTGAGGGTTTAGGAAACTGGTGCCTAACTAGGGTTGGGGGATGTTGTAAGGTATTATCCCAGAATCTTATGAAAAGACATTACTTTTGGGGGATCTTGGTGTTGAACCAAGGTTGTTCATGCAGAGCCCCTTGAACTCGTTTGTCGGGATAACCCAAAAAAGTCGGATAAAATGTCGACTGCGTCGGGATTTTAGCGGAAAATATGGTTTTTGGATTGGGTGAAAATCAGCAAGTTGTTGGAAATTGTCGGGATTTTAACAAAACTTACGTCAATTTGGGGCTGAAAACAGCCATTTTAGCATATCTTAGCATTTATTTTTGAAAAAGTCTGCTTAAAATCAAAATATTGGGAAATTCAGTGTTTTTTTCGGAAAAATTAAGGTTAAGAATTTTATTTGATTATAACTTTTAAGCAAATATCGTCATGTTTAAGTTATTTGATTTTTAATCAAATCCTAAAAGTTTTAATTGTCGGGGTAATACCGAAAGCTATTTAAGGAAGTAAGTCTAAAAGCACTCAAACGAGTGAAACTTAATGAACATTCAACTAGGACACGCAGAGGTTCTGCCAGACGCTGAAGTCGCTGAAATGGCAAGAATCCTACTTGCAAGATTTGGTTTGCTGCCGCGAAAGAAAGATGGATCTGCAAAAATGCACCCTTTACTTCTAGAGCTCTATGAACGCAAAAAACAAGCGAATAAGGAGAAAAAACCTGAAACCGCAGTGATGCCAGTAGAGGAGATGGGCGTGTTTGCAGGAATCAAGAGGCAGACCATGTACGACTACCTCCACCGGTGGCTAAACCTAGGAATTCTCAAGAAAACCAGCTTTGTGGCAGACGGGAAAGTGGTCATTGGATACGAGCTAAATGGCAATAACCTTGAGGCCGCCTTTAGAAAAGCAGAATCCACGATAAGGAACCATCTTGATGACAGTTTCAAACTGCTGAATGAACTGCAAAATAAGATCAAAAAAGAAAAAATCTCGAGTACGATTAATGCACCCAATGCGACAGAGGAGTATTGACGCCAACAACACAGTGTTTAGCCTGTTTCTCACGAAAACTCTTTTCTAGATTCAAGTAAACCCTTGAGCTGGAGTAGCGCTTTACCACAGGAACTCCTTTTTCCACGATATTTGTTACATACTGAGCAATCAGGGCTTCTGATGTGCCAAGCTGTTTTGCAATGTCCCGATATGTGATGAACTGGCTCATGTTGCCTAATTCGTAAATCGCCTGGAAAACCTGTTTTTCTCGCTTTGTGAGCGTTTTAACTGATGTGCTGCTCTTTTCTGTTCTGCCTTTAACCAACAGTGTAAGCTCATCAAGACGTGCAGCCAGCTTGTCAAACTTGTCATTAAGCTGTGCCAAGAACTCATGACTGGTCTGTATTTCGGTTGTATTCTCGTTAATGGACTCTCGATGGTCATCCAACTCTTCTCTTACTGCGCTTAGAATATGATTTAAATTTTTATTAAAAAAAACGTCGTCGCTAGTGACTAATACCTCTTGTTTTGTTTCTTTCAAATCTACCACCCCTAACAGATTTGCTATTTAAAAAACAAATTATTTTTAAACATTTATGGTCTGCAAACTCTATTTTCGAGCATGCTTAGAAAGCTCTGAAACATACACTTTTTCCCTTCCAGAACTGATTGAGGTGATTCCTTCTTCCTGCTCAATTTCCTCTAAAAGCCTGTAAAACGAGCTTTTCGAGCAGAGTACCTGCTCATCAACAATCATCTCTCTTAGAGCCATGGCAGATATGCGGCCATACTTGCGAATCATGGAGAGCACCATGCTCTTGATGTAATCCTTAGAATTTCTTGCGATCTTTTTGACCATTTTCTCTCTAAAGGCTGAAACAGGCCTTACTGCAGGCTGCTGAACTATGCGCCTGGCAGGTGTTTTTTGCTTGGATTCTTCGATTTTATCCAGTTTATCTGAGATGTGCTGAACCCGCTCCATGAGTGTTTCGTGGTCGTAAAACGAATCAACCATTTCTTTTATTTCAGTTCTTGAGAGTGGCTGAGGCATCTCTTTAAGGCGGCTTTTTAACTCGCTAATAGCTTCCTGCTGATGACTGTTGACTGCCTTTTGCTTGTTTGCCTCGTCGTAGAAGAAATTAAGCCATTGGTAGACTGCAGCGTTATCTCTTTTGACCTTATCAAACGCCGCAACCAATTTAGCATCAAGTCTGGCTATTTGGTCATCCACCCTTTTTTTTGAACTCCAAAACATGTTTAATGCTTAAAAAAGGCAAGGAGTATAAAAATCTTTCTGCAAAATGGGACATTCCCAGGATAGTCCCAGGAATATTATGGGACTAATGGTGGGACTATTTTGGGACTAATTATCGACCTGGAAGGGGGTGTTTTTGGGACTGTTTGAGACTGGTTGGGAATGACTTGGGACAGTCCCAGAAGTATTTTGGGACTAACTGGGACTAACTGGGACTGGGAATGGGACTATTCTTAGACGAGGAATGGGAATATCTGGGAATACTTGGGAATTAGTGGGAATATTATGGGACTAAATGGGACTATTCTTAGACGAGGCAGTATTTAGTTCTGGGACTAATTGGGACTATCTGGGAATTAGCTGGGAATAGGATTTCAAAAGGTTTAAATAGTAGTTTATTTTTTATTAGAAAAATAAAGCGAAAAAAAAGATTTGCAAATAAATTTTTCAAAAAAAGTTTTTGAAAAAAATCAAACACAAAATAAAACAGCTGATCAAGTTTGATAATTTGATTGAAAAGCATATAATATATAGTAGCTGGAAAAAAGGCAAAAAAGCGCAAAATTTCCAATGGCGGATTTGCACTCAAAAGGCTGGGCTAAAATGTACAATAAAGGCCTGCCAAAAGGGGCTCTGAGAGGGGCCAGAAAGAGGGCAAAAGTGAGCAAATTCGAGAATCAACAAAAATTTGCAAGCAAATTTTTGAGATTACAGAATCAGAATTCTGTAATTATCCCCGAAAAAGGGGCAAAAAGTGAGAGTTCAGAGGGGCCTAAAATAAGGGTAAAATAGATAGGCACCATGTGAATTAATGCCATATTACGGCAAAACGCCAGAATACTGGGCGAAAAGTGAGAGTTTGAACTAAGGAAAATGGCTAAAATAACGAGATTCTTCAACGAGAAGCTCCCAAAAGGGGCAAAAGTGAACATAGAGGGCGAGGAAGCCAGACATATGCATGTTCTAAGGCTCAAGAAGGGAGACCAGATATGCCTATTTGATGGCAAGGGTAGTGAGCTAAAAGGTAAGATAGAGGCAATAGGGCCTAGAAAAGTGGAAATAAAGATAGTTGCAAGGGGAAAAGTGAGGATAGAGCGTGTTTCTGTGGATTTGGCCACAGCTGTGCCAAAGGGGAAGCGTTTTGATTGGCTTATCCAAAAGGCTACAGAGCTAGGGGTAGTGAGAATAAGGCCAATAATTGCTCACAGAAGCGTTGTGAAGCCTAAACAGTCTGCGAAAAGTGAGCGCTGGAGCAAAATAGGGGTTGAAGCGGCAAAACAGAGCCAGAGATCAACCATTCCAGAGATAACAGAGGCGCTGAAGTTTGATGAGTTTATTGATTTTACTGACGAATACGACCTTAAGCTTATTGCTTTACCGACTGCAGAACAGGGACTTAAGGAAGTGCTGCGCAAAAGAAAGCCTAACCGCGTTATTTGTTTGGTCGGGCCTGAAGGCGGGTTTACCGACGAGGAAATAGAAGAAGCAAAGCGAAAAGGATTTATACCAGTTAGATTAGGCAGAGAGATACTGCGGATTGAGACTGCAGGAATAGCAATATTATCGATGATAAATTATGAATACAGAAATGAGTGAAACAAATATAAACATCACAGAGGCAAGCTTTGCAGAGCTAGAAGCATATCTCAGCCTTGAGAGAAACAGATGGTTTATCGACGATATGTGGCCATTAATTGAGGCAAATCCTATCACACCCCATAGCATTGACCGATTGATAACAGATGGGTGGGCTGTTGAGAAAGACGAGAAAAAATTATTTCGGCGTGGACAATGCGATTTTGATACTAAACTAATCACTTTATATGGAAACACAGAAGAATACAGAAGAAAACCATACTCTCGAGATGTGACATTGATGCACGAGGTCGTGCATGCACATTATCCTCGCCTGAACTCACAAACAACAACAACTGGTGAAAAGTTTATAACATCCAAAATAGGGGAAACAATGACTGAGTGGATTGCCAGACAAATACGCACAGTACCAGAGGTATTGCGAGCATCAGTACTGTGGTTTGATTTAAAACCATACGTATATGACCGAGCAAGTTATGTTGCATTTGTGGCAATGAATCCTCCTGGACAGAAACTGTTTCCATTTACATATAACTGCATAGGGGAGATAGAACTGGCGCTGGACGCGGATAAATAATAACCTTTATAAATAACAAGCTAATTTAGGAGGATAAGATGGAAGTCAATATTATTGAAGAAAAAAAGAACAAACTGGTGTTTGAAATACCAGGAGAAGGACACACACTCTGCAATGCTCTACAAAAAGAGTTATGGACTGATTCACACGTAAAAGTGGCAGGATACAACATAGCACATCCTCTGATAAACGTCCCAAAATTCACACTAGAGACTGACGGAGCAGACCCAAAAAAGACGATTTCTGCAGCAGTTAAAAGACTGACAAAGGTCACTGCAAAAATAAAAGATCAAGCAAAGAAGATTAAGTAGATTGCGAGATACTGCTTGAATTAATGATTACTTGGACACACAGATACTATGAAATCAGTGTGGGAAAGCCTATACTAGCGCAATTCTTAAATATAACATAGTGCCTAACGGAAAAAATGGTCTTTGTAAGAATAAAAAAACTCAAGGGACGAGAATATGCCTACCTTGTAGCAAATGAATGGACTATAAATGGTTCACGACAGAAGGTGAAAGAATATCTTGGGAGAGTTGTGACGCCGACCAAACAAAAAGAGACTAGTGTTGAGATAGCTTCACTAAATTATAAATCTGCAGTACTTGCATTAGTGAAACAAGAATTATTGAACCATGGTTTTAGTGAAGAGCTGACCTTGGAAGATATTAACGCAGATATGTCTGCTATGACGTTTATCAAAAAAGGGAAAAATATTGTGCTTGCGCTTAATGAAGGATTCTTATGTGCGCAAACAATAAAAGATGCACTTGAAGTTGAATTAACAGGATATGAAGAACAGGCAGGAATGCAGCTGGCAAAAGCCCTGCTTGGGACTGGGTTAAACATTCCCAAAGACACCTTTGTACAATTGTTTGAAAAAATATATAAAGGCAATATAAATACAGGTGAATAAATGGAAAAAGTACCAAGACATGTGGGGATCATAATGGATGGCAACAGAAGATTTGCCAAAAAACTATTGATGAAACCATGGATGGGGCATGAATGGGGTGCCAAGAAAATACATAGCATACTTGATTGGAGTCGAGAGCTTGGTATTAAAGAGATTACATTCTATGCATTTTCTGTACAGAACTTTGATAGGCCAAAACAAGAGTTTGATTACTTAATGGATATATTTTGCAAAGAGTTTGACGGCTTGATGGACGCCGAGAAACAGAAAGAGCTTGCTGAGAAAGGAATAAGACTGAATTTTATCGGCAGATTACGCAAATTTCCTGAAAAAGTCTACACTAAGATGAAGAAACTGATGGAAATGACTGCTGACAACAAAGGGTATGATGTTAATTTTGCAATGGCATATGGCGGAAGAGAAGAAGTGATTGATGCAGTGCAGAAAATAGCTTTGCAGGTACAGAAAGGAGAGCTAGATGTTAAATCTATTAATGAAAACGTATTTGCAGATAACCTTTATCTTAACTCTGATCCAGATTTAGTGATTAGAACAGGCGGGGAGAGACGAACTTCAAATTTCCTGACCTGGCAGAGCACGTATTCTGAGTTACTGTTTATTGACAAAACCTGGCCAGAACTTGAGAAAGAAGATTACTTAATGGCAATACAAGAATATTCAAATAGAGATAGAAGATTTGGGAAATGATTATACTTTGATTTCCACAATATCAAAATTATTCAAATAATATGGGAATGGAATAGGCTTTTCAGAGTGTCTTATTGGCATAACTTTGCTCTCAAATCGTCTATCATATGAATTGAAATCAAAAGTAATGAGCAGTTTTCTAGGAGGAACAAAAATCTCCTTATCTTTAGGCCTTGTGAAATCCAGCTTGACAAGAACAATAGCCTTATTATCAATGGTGTTAGTCACAACAATAGTTCCAGTAGCATCCTTTAATACAACCTCGCCTGTTTCATCAACCATCTTCACACTCTGAATCTCGCCAAAAGCTCCGTCAAAAAAGGCATTGCCTTCAAAGTTTACGACATTACCAGAGGTCTCAAAAGATAGCAAAAAATTACTAGTCAGACCCAAATTAATATTTTCTTTAGCAGATACTGAAAATTTGATACTAGTAGTGCCGTCTGGGTCAAAAACAGCTTCAAAAGAATCAATATTAGAAATTGCAGCCTCAACATCTGTAGGAATCAAGCCAGTAGGAGTGCTGATTTTATAAGTCAAAAAGCCTCCGACTAACACAATTGTAATCAAAACAATATATGCAGTCAAAACTGTCTCTTTACCGTTCTTATTCATATAGCATTTTTAAATAAATATAGTATATAAAGATTTCTAATAATATTACCACAATCTTTATAAATAGACTTCGAATTCTTAGAGCTATTACCCGTATCACAACTCTTAGAGTTGGAGGGCAAGAGATGAACAAAGAAAACTTCAAAAAAGCAATAGAACTTGTAAAAAATAATTCTCCTAAAAGAAATTTTAAACAAGCTTATGATCTAATCGTTAATCTAAAAGACTTGAATCTGAAAAAACCAGATCAGCAAGTAAGCAACTGGGCAGTTTTGAGATTTGGGAAAGGCAAAAAGTCCAGAACCTGTGCATTAATTGGACCAGAACTGGCAAATACTGCAAAAGAGAGCTGTGACACAGTAATAATGCATGCAGATTTTCCAAAATATGCATCAGACAAAAAGCTTATCAAAAAATTAGCAAAAACACATGATTTCTTTATTGCACAAGCAAACATAATGCCTGACGTGGCAAAAACATTTGGTAGAATATTAGGAGGCAGAGGAAAAATGCCAAACCCAAAAATAGGGTGTGTAGTGCCGCCAAATGCAAATTTGAAACCGCTTGTAGAGAGACTGCAGAAAACAGTGGCCTTGATTGCAAAAACACAACTAAGCATCAAATGCCTGATAGGAACACAAGACATGAAAGATGAAGAAGTTCTGGATAATATCATAACAATCTACAATAACCTGGCACACAACCTGCCTGCAGAAGAAAGAAATATCAAAAACATCCAATTAAAATTCACAATGGGTCCGCTTGTAACAATCACAAACAAAGAAGTCACAATAAACAAGGCACAAGAGGCCAAGAAATGACTAAAAAAACAAACTGTGCAGCACCACAAAAAAAGAAAGTAGTGAAAGAAATAGTGGAACTTATCAAAAAGTACCCAATAGTTGGCATTGTAAACATGGAGAACCTGCCAACACCGCAGCTGCAGAGAATGAGAGCACAGCTAAGAGAAAAAGTAGAGCTGATAATGACCAAAAGACGACTTATAATTAAAGCATTAGATCAAATAAAAGACAAGAAAGGGCTTCAAGACCTCAAAGAAAAAATGAGAGGCATGCCAGCATTATTGTTCACAAAAGAAAATCCTTTTACTTTATTCAAAACACTAAAACAAAACAAATCAAAAGCGCCTGCAAAAGCAGGACAAATTGCGCCTTCTGACATTATTATTCCCGCAGGACCAACACCATTTGCACCAGGCCCAGTTATTGGAGAATTAGGATCACTAGGAGTCAAAGCTTCAGTAGAGGCAGGCAAAATCGCAATCGTATCTGATACCAAAGTTGCATCTGAAGGAGATGAAATAAGTGAATTGCTAGCAGGCATGCTTACAAGACTAAGTATTGAGCCAATGGAGATTGGACTGGATTTACTTGCAGTATATGAAGACGGAACAATCTATCCAAAATCAGTTCTAGATGTTGATGAAGAGAAATTCATGGCAAACTTGATGCTGATGGCAAGCCAAGCACACACACTAGCAATGGAGATTGGGTACACAACACCAGAAACAATCGAACCAATGATACAAATAACATACAGAGCTGCAAAAGATATTGCAAAAGAAGGAAAATTCATGGCAGATGAGATTGCAGCTGAATTGGTTGAACAAGCAGAAAGAGAAATGCTTGCATTAAAATCACAATTACCGGAAGTTAAGGTTGAAGAGAAGCCGAAGGTTGAAGAAAAACCAGCAGAGAAACCTAAAGAAGCGCCTAAAGTTGAGGAAAAACCTGCTGAGGCACCAAAGGAAGAGGCAAAGGCTGAAGAAAAACCAGTAGAGGCTCCAAAAGAAGAAAAGCCTGCTGAGGAACCTAAAAAAGAAGAAAAATCGGAACCAGGGGTTCCAAATTCACGAAACGAAGTTTCGCGAAAGCCTCACCCAAAACAAGGAAATATATCACAAGATCAAGCTAAAGATTTATTAAAAAATCTTCAAGAAAAAGGAACATTAAGAGAAGAGAAATAGTCATAATTAACGGAGGACAAAAAAATGGAATATGTATACGCGGCAATGCTTATCCACAAAGCAGGCGGCAAAGTTGACGAAGCAACAGTAAAGAAAGTGCTAGAAGCAGCTGGAGCAAAAGCAGACGATGCAAAAGTAAAGGCATTAGTAGCTTCACTAGACGGCGTAAATATCGACGAAGCAGTCAAAAACGCCACAGTAGCACCTGTTGCAGCGGCACCAGCAGCACCTGCAGGCGGCGGAGAAGCGCCAAAAGAAGAGAAAAAGAAGAAAGAAGAACCTAAAAAGTCAACTGAAGAAGCAGCAGCAGGACTTGGCGCACTATTTGGCTAAGGAGGTATTAGGTTGTTGTATTATTTATTTTTTTTATTAACAACACTAGATTTAGATAAATGCATCCATCGAACAGCGAAACAACAAAACAAATAAATGAGCTCAAAAAAGATATTCAAGAGCTAAGAAAGAGTCTTAATCAGATTAACGACCAAAAAGAAGCTCTATTCGACAAGCGAGAAAAGCTTGGTAAACAAATTATTTCTCTGATAAATATAACTAAAAATTTGCGAAAAGACAGAGATACCCAGACTTCTTCTGTTAAAAAACAAAAAGAAGAAAGAAAAATTCTAAATCAAGAGATAACAAAGAAAATAGAGAAGATAAAACAGATGCATCAAGAGAAACGAAAGGTTGACCTCAAAAAAGGACCAAGAGAAAACCCTAACTTTCTTAAAAAAGAGATGGACCGACTTGAATTCACAATGGAAACAAGTGCTTTAAGCTTTGACAAAGAACAAAAAATGATGAAACATCTCAAAGAGCTGAAGAAAAGATACAAAGAAGCAAAAGAGATGCGCGGATCTGGAGAGTCAACACACGAACTATCAAAAGAGATAGATATTCAAAAGAAAAAAGCAGACGAACTGCACAAACAAATACAAGATCTGGCAAAAGAAAGCCAGGAAAAACACGAAACAAGCATTCAAAATTCTAAGAAAATACAGGAATACAAAGAAGAAGAAGACAAAATCAAAAAAGAGATAACAGAGAAAAAAGAAGCTATAAATAAAATAAATGCAGAGCTTAAAGACAAACTGCAAAAGCTAGGCAAAATCGATTCAACATTCAAAGAAGAGCGAAAAGTACACAGAGAAAAAACAGAACGCCAGAAAAAGACAACACTAAAAGACAAACAAAGAGAAGTTGAACAAAAGATTGCCAAAGGCGAGAAATTAACAACAGAAGATCTTCTTGTTATGCAGAATATTTAGTAAAAATAAAATTCTTTTAAGTGTTAATGTAAATATCTTGTTTGATTGCTATGGCAAGCCTTTTTCTTATTTTGTATGTATTTCCTTGCATTGCGTAGGCATTCCAGCCTTGAAGTGTTTCTTGGATATCTTCAACATCTATTCTTTTTGATTTGTAAAGTTTAATCATTTCTTTTAGTTTATGGTAAATTTTTCGGATATTGCGTTGCCGAACTAATTTGTAATGGTAGAAGCATTTAAAACCGAGAAAGGAAATTCCTTTTTTTAGTGGAATGATTTTGCATTTGTCAGGATGTAGTTCTAGTTTTAATGTATTCAGTAATGCTTTTATTTGTTTTTCATATTTTACAAGAATATTTTTGTTTTGGTGAAGGATAACAAAATCGTCAACATATCTTAGATAGTAGTTGGCTTTGAGTTTATGTTTGATGTATTGGTCTAGTTCGTTTAGGTAGATATTTGCGAAGAATTGGCTTGTCCAATTGCCTAGAGGCATTCCTTTTCCAGGAATTTTAGAATTATGATTGGATAGAATAATTTTAGTTAGCCAGAGTACTTGTTCATCTTTGATATGGTGATTAATGATTCTCAAAAGAATTTCATGATCTACTGTTTCAAAATAGTGTTTGATGTCTGCTTTTAGGACAAAACCGTGAATATCATTGGAGTTTCTGGCATCAAGTATTTGTTTGCCATTTTTAGTGACTTTTCTGAGAAAAATATAAAATCGTTTTAGTGCATGATGTGTTCCTTTGTTTTTTCTGCTGGCATAACTATCGTAAATGAATCTTGGCTCAAATATTGGCTGAAGAATATTGACCAGGGCATGATGCACTATTCTATCCCTGAATTGGCTTACGCAGATAGTCCTTGTTTTTGGATCACGCAAGATAAAAGTTTTTAATGGTGCTGGTTGATAAGTTTTTGTCTTAAGTTCTTTGTGGAGATTTGCTAAATGTAGTTGCCAATGTTTTTCGAACTTGATGACTGCAGGATTGTTGGATTTATGTTTTCTGGCTTTCAAATAAGCATCTTGCAAGTTCTCAATAGATATAAGTTTTTCAAAAAGTTTATTGAACGTTATCATAAAATCCTGAATCCCCCTTAACGCTATTCCGCAAGAACGGCCATTGTTGTTGAATTGATTATTGGCAATGACGTTGTTGATGTTGCTGTAGTTGATGTCGCCAAGGCCCACAGGCCGGACTCATTAGCCCTGCACATCTCTTATTTTTTCACTGCCTTTTCAAAGGTTCACCTTTTAGGTTACTATTTGTTAAAGCTGTATTTTATACCAATACTCATTCAGAGATTCTTGGCTTGATGACAGGACGTGTAGCCCTAAGGGGTGGTGCAACCACAAGTTGTGTGGTAATAACCCTGCTCAGGACAAGATTTTAAAAAAAGAAGATAAATTAAAAAGCTTATGCTAACATCTTTCTAACATTTGCATAAAGTCTTTTGTCAAGCTTCACAAGCCTACCTTTATTTCCTGTGGAAAAATTTTTTGCGCCACGTACTCCGCAAGAACGGCCATTGTAGGTGAACCGATTATCGGCAATGACGACGTAGATGCTGCTGCAGGGGATGTCGCCAAGGCCCACAGGCCGGACTTCAACAGAATTACCATCAACACCTATTTCCTCAAGATTTTCAGGAGTTAAAGACCAAACACGACCAATTTCATAATTTCGCGTATTCAACATTTTTGCATAAGGTTCTGCCATATCAAGCAAGATTGCTTTATTCCAATCATGCTGACCAAATTCAGATTTTTTCTTAACTTCCTTTGTCTTAAGTTCAAGAGGACTTTCAATTACCTCAACAATTCTTCCAGTCTTTTCTGCTCTTGACAAAGCACCCTTAACAAGAGAATCAGTAACAGGTAAAAGATACTTATCATTATTTGAATGAGAGTTATATCCTTCTTGTGCGCGAGCAATAACAATATTTTGCTCGGAATCAGCAATATCATCAATAGCACAATAAAACTTATCGCCTACTTTAAAATAAAGAGCAACATTACGAGTTGATTGATATTTATCAGCATCATGCTTGCCTTTTGCTTCAATTCTAAAAGCAGCAGCTTCTCTGGAACTTTGCAAAATAGCACCATCACCTTGCTCAGCTGCAAATCTTACAGCATCAGGCCAAGTAAGCCACTTATCAGAATGTTCAGTAAATTCAACACCTGCAAAATCAGGATTTTCTAATTCATATTTTATAATACGAGTTTCTTTAACAACCATAATTCCACCATACTACAAAAAAGAACCATACTTTATAAAGATACTGTTTACACAAAGTCAAATTAAAGAAAGAATTTTGAACAATTTCTAAAATTATTTCTTATCCTTTTCTTCGTTCTTGCTTGCGAACCAGATAAAACTACGTTTTTTGCGAACTCTTGTTACCATTCCCTTTTTATGCAGGTTTGCTAAATGATATAGAATTGTGCAGTTAGCTAATCCTAAGATTCGAGCGATTTGCATCGATTTTAATTTATCCTTTTTCAATAGGTTTAATATGGCTTTATCTATATCCAGAATATTTGACTTGTTTTTACGTCTGGAAATAATATAAACCAAAGATTTATGCT
>JAHWHT010000096.1 GCA_019323135.1 Candidatus Woesearchaeota archaeon | reverse complement strand
TTATATACATTTAACTTTACTTTCTAAGTATTAATTTAAAAAGGCAATGCCAAAAACAAGTTTTTGACAAACCGTCAAATTTTTGGCAAAATTTGAGGTGATACGATGGCTGATATTATTATACTTCCTGCAATTTTGTGCGGGGCAGCAATTGGCGTTTATGAGGCAATTTTGCTGCATAGAGATGTTACTGTTCCTACGCATAGATTTGGCCACACTGTTCAGGCTTTGATTTATGCAGTTATTGCGGTGTTTTTCACTATGAATGCTCCGTTCATATATAATACGTTTAGTTTCTTGCATAGTGTTCCTTTGCTGCAGCACGTTATTGTGTTTCAGATTGTAGTTGGATTGATTACTGTGGTTAAGATTCATGGCGCTAGTGCAGCAATAAAGAGCACTAATATTGGTATTAGTGTTGGCATGAAAGAGACTTGGTTTCACAGTTTCTTGATTGGAGCTTTGGTTGTTGTAGCACCATATGTCTGGCCGTTTATAGCAACTGTTATGCCTGCTTGGCTGCAATAAGATAATTTTTTTTATTTTTATTCTTAAAATTTTAATTTTTAGACTAAAAAATTTGTCTTAAATTTTTTATTCTTTACACTCTATCTGTAATCTTTGAAGAAGTAGTCTTAATTTTTCACTTGTTATGTCATTTGTTTCTATCTGCAGTATTATTTGTTCAATTATTTTCTTTTGCTGAACTAAACAAGGTGTTGCTCCTTGTGCACGCATCTGGGCATATACTGCTTCATTTAATGTTGCTAATGCATTGATTATATCCTGCATATAGCTTTCGCCATGCAGTATTGCAAGATCAATTAAAGGAGTTGTTCCGACTTTTTTTCTCAGCAAGGCATCTATAACTTTTTTTTTGGTTTCTGCCGGGCTTGTTTTTTCTGCAGTTCTCATTTTATTCTTGTCCTATTAGGTCTGCGGTGCATGCTCCGATTAATGCAGTCAGTGCAACTGCTGCCACTTGCTTGTAACCATCTGCAAAGCTGTGCGTGAATTCTGGATGAAACAAAAATAATACTGCTATGGTCATTAATAATGAGATTGTATAAAGCACTGTCAATCTAACTGGCAAGAACCACAGCATCTTTCTTGAGACTTTTCTGAATCCTGTTGCATACAGAAATACTCCGCCTAAGAAAAATGATAACGGAAACAACAATGTTGCTCTAACCATGTCAAGTTCTGCTGCAACATGTATTCCATAAATAAAAGTATAGTGTGCCACCACTCCAATAAACGCCCCTAATGCTCCCTTTGCAACATCTTTGTATGTGATTTTCTTTAAAGGATGAGGTTCTACTCTTTTTTTGATTTGCTCTTCTAATTCCTCTAGTTTCTTTAGCTCTACTAATTCTGTCTGCTCTTCTTGCTCTATCTTTATTTCTCTTTTCTGTATTTTCTTAACAGTTTTAGTTAAAGAATCTAGTTTTACATTTATCTCTTCCAGGGTCACCTTCTTTTTTGCCATTATACTCTATTTTGAGCTAAATCTATTTAAATATTTCTAAGAATGTGGTACGCGAGTGTTGCAGTTGTTCCAAGAACAGAGGTATATATCAGGGTTGTTGGTCTGAAGATTGTTTTTGCCACGCATCTTGGAAGTCTTTCTCGCAGGGGTTTGTGAGGGTATTCATATTCAGTCAGTTTGTATCTGACATATGCTCTTCCAATTGTTGAAACTACGTGAGCCCCTGCAAAGATGGGTATCGCTGCTGCCACTATATCTGTTAGTTCGCTCATTTTAGAATTATGCTATTTTTACTTCTGTACCAAGACTCTGGCCAGGAAGTCCTCTCTCAAATATTGCTCTGATAGTTCCTTTATTTCCATGAACTGCAGAGATTTTTCCTTTTATTTGGTTCTTATCCTTTCCAGGGGCTGTCCAGACTACTTCCTTTCCAATAAACTTCTCAGCTTTTGCTTTGTCATCTACGCCTTCAACCTCTATAATCATCTGGTTTCCAGTCTTTATTCGTCTACTTCCTCTGAAATTAGTAATTATCCCCTTCATAGCACTATAAGAATTACAGGGCATTTAAAAAGGTTGCGGTATAGAATACAGTAATCCTAGTACTCAAATAAGCACTTATTCCTTCTCTTTTTTATCTATTCTAAACTTATGGTCGCTTAGCCTAGTTATCACAAAATCAGAAATCTTGTTCTTTGCAGCGTATTCTTTTGCGCGCTCTTCTGTACTAAACGTCTTAGGCCTGCTTATTGGCCTTCGTACTGCAGTTCTAGTCGGTACTCTTTTCTTAAAATATGATGATCCCATTGTAACTCTTGAGAACTGGCCAGATGTTTATAAATCTTTTGTAAAACACTAATTATACATCTACGTCTTTATCTAAATAGAAATTAACTGCTTTTCTTATATTTTTTTGCCAGTATTCATCAGCTACCCCATCAACGCCGTGTACATTGCCAGATACTGCCCACTCTCCATCAACATTACTGTAAAGGCAAGGCGGCATTTCTATTGTAACTTTTTCTACTGTTTCTAATACAAATTCCACAGGAAGATTCTCTCTTTCTTGTCGCAATATATCCATAACTTCACAGCCCAGATCAACTGCTTTTCCAGAATCATAGCCTCGATTAACTAATTTTCTTCTGTGTCTTACTTTTTCGTTGATTAACTTGATTGTTTTTTCTACTCCCATGAGAATTGAAAATAACTCGAACTATTTAAAGCTTATTATAACACATAAAACGTTATCACAGGCAATAATAAACACCCCATTGCATTGCTTCTACAAGCTCCCGTTATTTGAGGTATTATTCCTAGTGCTGTGCTTAT
>JAHWHT010000095.1 GCA_019323135.1 Candidatus Woesearchaeota archaeon | reverse complement strand
TAAATAATATTGTAGAGAAGCAGAAAGGCAAGACCAAAGCTGCTGCTAAGTTAGCCAAAGCAATTCTTGAGAATAATCAGCTTCCATTAATCAAAACAAAAAAAGACAAGATTGTTGATGAATTGATTCTTGATGTTGTTAACAAAGACACAATTGTCGCCACAATGGATGCAGATTTAAAGCGCAAATTAAAGGCAAAGGGCGTCTCTATAGTCATAATTCGCCAGAAAAAGTACCTAGTATTGATTTCTCACTAATCGGTAACGAAAACCATAAGCTTTTTAAATGGTCTACATCTTTTTTATAGTGAATTTGGTGGTGTAGACTTGGCAAAACAAAAAGACAAATACTGTGCAATGTTTGATGCTCCTTTTGATAATTTAGAGCAGATGAGCAGATATATTAAAGCTATTCCTAGGCAGGGTATTGTTGTTCTGGATAATAATATCATCCCTGATATTGATTCTAGACAATTGACAAAAACATCTGCAGATAGTATTGAAGGTATTATTAAGTTTAATTATGCTTTAGCAGAAAGCATTCAAAATTTTTCTTATGATAGAGTCATAATCACTAAAGAAGCAAGAGCAGAGATGAATCCTGGTTTTGATTTTGTAATTAAAGAAATAAAGCGCAAATCCGGCAATGCTTCTTTGTATTCACGCTTAATCGAGTCTTATGATACTCTTAATAAAAAAGTCAATGCATCTAAACGAATTAACCAGTCTGCTACTTTTGAAAATAATTGTATTTATGAGTCTATGCGGAATATTGTTCGTAAGCTTGTGCTTGATTTTCCTGAGCTTAAGAAAAAGCCAAGTTCTGGCGATGAGCCTGATGAAAAAATAGTTGCATATGCTTTTGCACAGGCTATTGCGCAGGATAAAAAAGTTTTTATTTTATCTAGTGATGCAGATATCCGCAATATTTCAGAGGAATTATACACTGTTCTTACTGCTAAGAATGTTGTTGGTGTTGATACTGTTGCAGGTTCACGTTTAAAGTGCAATAATGTTGAAGTTGTTTGTTTTGATGTTAATGAAAAACGATTCCAGACTGTTTTTAATGCAAGATTAAATGGAAAAGATTCCTGGACTCCAAAAAATGGTTATTCTACGCAAGATACTCATAATCTGAAGACTTATGTTCAGCAAAATCTTGTTCCTGCGGAAGTAGAGCTTGGCAATGGTAAGGCTCTTGCAGTTATTGTTGAGCAAAGAAAGCAAAAACAAGTACCTAAAAATGAAGATAAAGCAAATGAAGATAAAGCACTTACTGATGTTGAAATTTCAGAAGCAGACAGCACGCAAAATAAAACAAATACAGTTTCTGAAGAGGTTCTTTCTGCTCTTGAAAAAATCTATGCTCGTGTTGGTGTTGATTCTGAGAGCTTAAATATTGACAATCAAGAGGATATTGAAACTGCAATTGAGACTTGCAGGGATTTCAAGTTAGTTTACCAAAGCATGAGTTTGCCTACAGATTCATTAGATACAGAGATTAAAAAATTGGAACAGAAAAGTTTACCGCATTTGATTAAAACACTTGAACAAGAGTGTGAAGCACTTAATGCTAAATCCATTAATTTGCTGCAGCAGCAAGGATATACTAACTCTGATGAAAATGAACAAACAAGAAAATCAGTAAAAGCCAATCTGGATTTAATAGATAAAAACGTAGGCTTGATTGAACAGTATGAAAGCCAGCTTAAAGAATTGCAGACGCCTGAATGCTTAAAAGGCGCAACTACAAAACAGGTTGAAGTATACAATGCATTTAAAGAAGCAGGTGCAGAAATTACTGATGCAGGTATTTGGGCATCAAATAGTCTTATCAAACAAGTTACTGGATGGACTCCTGCGTATATAAGTAAGATATTAACAGATTTGGAAAAGGAGAAGCTTATTGAGCGTAAGCAGGCAGGCAGAAGCAAGACTAATTTCCTTAGCGCAAGTGTTCTAGACCGATTTAAACTCGCAAAACCATAACCAACACAAAAATCAAATTTTTGTGAGGTTCACAAATTGTGTAAACAATTTGCGAAACCTTTTTAAACCACTTCTGATTCTCCAGTATTAGATGAGATGCAGGAGGTTTCTTGAAATCTACCATTCTGTGTTGATGTAGGCGAGGATAACAAAAATGTTTTACAAAATTGAACTAAAAGATCATATAAGAGTTTCACCAAGTTATTTTGACTTGGATGTTAAAGAAGCAGTACTAAAGTCTGTTAAGCTGAAGTATGATGGTTTGACAACTGCAGAGCTTGGCTTTGTTATTGATGTAATAAATGTCAAGAATATTGGCGAAGGAGTCATAATTCCAGGTGATGGTGCAAGTTATTATGCAACAACCTTTGAGATTATCACATTCAAGCCAGAATTGCAGGAAGTTATTGTTGGCAGAATCAAAGATATTGCTGATTTTGGTGCATTCCTTACAATGGGTCCTATGGATGGTATGATTCATATCAGTCAGACAATGGATGATTTTGTAAGCTTTGCTAAAGATAAAGTTTTGACAGGAAGAGACAGCAAAAAGATATTAAAAGTTGGAGATCTCTGCAGAGCAAGAGTTATAGCAGTTTCATTCAAAGATATTACTAACCCAAAGATTGGCCTTACTATGAGACAGCAGGGCCTTGGCAAGCTGGAGTGGATTGAAGAAGAAGAGAAAGATAAAAAGCCTGCCAAAGAAGATAAAAAGACTGTCAAAAAGGCAGCAGGTAAGAAAAAATGAAGAAAAAAGCTTGTAAAAATTGTAAAATTTTTGTAGAGGGCGATGAATGCCCTATTTGTAAAGGCACTCAGTTTGTCACTAACTGGAAAGG
>JAHWHT010000015.1 GCA_019323135.1 Candidatus Woesearchaeota archaeon | reverse complement strand
AGTATTCTCTACCATCTCAACAAAATCATGCTTAGAGAGAGCAAAAACACCGCTTGTTAATAAGATACCGACTAGCACATATAGAATTATTTTCTTCATCTTAAAATACCTCCGAGAATATTAATTTTCGACAATGTAATACAATCACCCCTATATTTTAATTAAAAATACAAATAATATAAATACTTTTCTATGTTTCACAAATTCACTAAAAATAATTTCTTCAAATAACACCTTGCCATAAACAATGACACGCGATGTTCACATATGAAGAAACAGTGCAAACCAGATTTATGTGTAATCGAATTAAGAACTAAAGACTTCATCAGGCGCCATTGCAATTAATAAAGAATATCAAAGAATATCAACAATAATCTTTTGACGGACTACTTCTTTGCCATCAGATGCAACAAGAATTATTGCTCTTTTTCCAAAAACACCTGGTTCTGGAAGGAATGTCAAGAAATTATTATTAAGTCTAATCTCTAATCCAGGAGTTGAAGTAGCAAGATAAGTCAATGCATCACCATTAACGTCTGTGAAAAAAGCATTCAAATCAATTGTTTGGTCGTAATCCTCATTAAACATTGCTCCTTCTTCTAAACCATAAATAACAAAAACATTGCTAGATGCGCTCCACTGCGGAACTTCATTAAACTCAAAAACTGTCAAACCAATAATCTCTGGCTTGATGAAAATAACTAAACTGATTATTATAAGAACGACTGCCAAAGCAACAGCTTTAGTGTTGATAGTTTTCCTGACTTTCATGCCTTTGACGCCCTGATAAACCTTCATCACCTGATCATAAGCAAGCTCTTTATGAACAGTCTCGACATCAGAATCTGCAATCTCCTTATACGCTTCCATCAAATCATGATATTTCTGTTTAGCCTCAGGAATCCTATTCTCTTCAATACTATCTTGAGCAGAATTATACGATTGAACGAATTTGTGGATTAAATCAACTTTGTCTATGAGTACCACCCTTTTTTTATTATTGATAAATTCAAGTTTATAAACTTTACTATTTTTTGAGCGGGTTTAAGGCATTTTTTATATGGATAAATAAGATACTATAACAGAAATCACTGTAAAATTATTCCTTTTTTTCTTCTTTAGGTGCTTCCTTAGGTGCTTCTTTAGGAACTTCTTTAGGTGCTTCTTTCTTTTCTTCTGCCGGAGCTTCTTTAGGAGCTTCGCCTTCTTTAGGTTCAGGAGCTGCGCCTAGTTTTTCCTTACCTTCTTTCAAAACTTTCAAATTAATCTGTGAAATTTTAGCGTGAATAGTGTTACCGCAAACAGTCTTTCTTATTCTAAGACCTTTAGCCTTTTTCTTAAGACCTACGCCAGAAACAGCAAGAATACGCTTTCTTCTAGTACCTGCAATATCTTTTCGCATAGGAAATCCTGCAGAATCAGTTCCGCCAGTTATCTCAAACTCGTATCCAGTAAGGCCAATAAGCTCGCCTTTAACAGAATCGCCTATCTTTTTGCCAATCATACCTTTAGAGTCTTCTTCTGAAACCTCTTTCTGATGGCATTTGCCGCCTTTTGTTCCGATAACAACTTTGAAACCAACCATAGATATACTTGATTTGGCAGTTGTTTATAAATATTGCGGTAAATCGTATGTGCATAGCACGCTTCGTTTTGCTTCTGTTATCAGACTATGCCCAGATTTATCTTAAACAGAGCGTATATCGGAGAACTTCGCTGGGCGCTATGCACAATGATAAATCCGTATTTATAGAGTAAAGTATTTATACTAAATAAAACAAAATAGACCAAATATGAAAAAAGAATTGGCGATACTGCTATTTTTAATTGTTTTAACTGCTTGCACTGTTAATGCTCCGCTGGCTATTCCTTATGTAAAGCAAGTTGGGTCTTCCTGCGTGCCAAGCCAAGTGACAATGGCTCTGCAGTATTATTTTCCTGAAAGAGGATATGATTTGCCACAGATTGATGCAATGATTGGCAGAGAGGGAGAGAAGTGGACCTGGTTTTCACAAGCTTTGCCATTATTGACACAAGAGGGACTGGATGCACAGTATTATTCTACAACACCATATTACAAATTAACACCAGACTATGTATTAGATTATTATGGATCTGAAGATGGGCGACTGATAAATAAAGTTACAGACTGGGATAAGTTACACAAATCAATAGACTTTCTAAAAACATCACCTCGTTATGCAAATCTGCAATTACCTTGGCATGAAGTAGAAAAAGCAGTTAATAATGGTACAGTAGTTTTGATGATAATAGACTACAACACTTTGATGGGAAAACCAGGACTATACTCTGGACATGGCGTGACAATAACTCAAATAACGCCAACACATGTTACTTTCCACAATTCAAACATAGGTCCAAATCAAGTTGTAAAAAAACAAAAATTTATTAATGCGTGGAACGCGCCAGGAACAGATAACGATATAATCATAATAACAGGAAAAACAAAATGATAGAAAAACCAAAACATGATTATCTAGTGGTACTGGCTGTAGGAATATTAGTTCTTGCTGCACTAGGAGCATTTGCCCTGCATTATGGCGGAGCAACAGCTGCCGCAGGAAATGTTGTTTATCACCCTTGTCAAAAAATCTATCAAAATTACTTGGACAATGACTGCGGTTATTCATTAAGCCCAGGAGTATGCGTTTATATTCTAGATCAGAAAGAGAGATATGGTTGTTGAGGTACGGGCATAGCACGCTTCGTTTGGCTTCTGTTTTAAATTATAGAAAAAGCGTGATTTTTTCTATTCCGCAAAATTGATAATTTTGCGTTATGTCCAGATTTGTTTTTAATCACAGCGTATATTTGAGAACTTCGCTAGGTGCTATACACGCACTTGTTAAGAAATCAACTTTAAATGTCCTGTGACTCTGTCAATCTTTTCTTCATCATCCGGACCAATGCCAATAGCAGTGACTGTTCCAGGAGCAAGTTCTGTTCGTCCTGCGTCTGCAATGATTGCAACAACAATGCCAGAATCTTCTGCGTCTTGACGGATTTTTAGCAATTCTTTTTCGTCTTCAACACCAAGAATAACTTTTTTCATGCCCTGGCTTCTCCAGGCAGATATAATATCCTTATGCGCTTTCAAAACAGCATCTGTAGAAGCATGTGCTGACTGAGCAGACATTTTCCCTTTGCTCATCTTTAAATCTTTCCTGACAACAATAACTTGTTTGTATTCTTTCATAAGTATAGAAATCTGCTTTTGGTTTATAATTCTTTCTCTATTATTATCTCAATTTCCTTCTTTTTTGAAATGTTAAGATAAAATGCTAAACCATGTTTTGTCCGACCATATGCGCGAATTAGTTTTTCTTTAATCAACTTTTTGACTGCAGATGTTACTTCTCCTCTTATATGCGGCGGCAGACCAGATTTAAATCTTTCAATCAGCATATGGCCTTTGCCCCAACAGCCAGCAGAATAAAGTTTCTTAACTATTGCGCGTTTAACTAAATTTACATCATTTTCTCTTTGACTCATACTAAATTGCTAATTTTACTTTTTATAACCTTTACTGAAAATTTTTCGCAGATATTGCGAAAACATAATTTCTGTTTATGGCTTATGAAGTCTATAAATAGAAACATTTATATATTTTACACATTTACTTACTTTTATGACGAAGAAATCATTATTTTTGAAAGTTTTTGGCGACAACCCCACACTTAGAGTACTAGATTTTTTTATGGTCTATGAAGATTTTGATTACTCTATGACAGACATAGCAAGAAATGCAGGAATTGGATATTCTACATTAAAACTATTTTGGAAAGATTTAATCAAGTATAAAATTGTCAAACAAACCAGAATAATAGGAAAAGCAAAATTATATCAATTAAATAAACCGAATCCAGTTGTTCAACAATTTAGAAAACTCTATTGGGCAACAACAAAAAAAGAAACTAACAAATTATTAAAACCAAAAATTAAAGCAAGAAATTAAATTCTCTCCTGAATTTCTTTAACAACTTTCTTAATGAACGTATCAACTTTCTCAGCTCCATGAACTTTGTTATCTCTTGTTCTTACGGTTATAGTTTTGTCTTTTACTTCTTTTTCGCCAACAACAATAATATAGTTGATTTGTTGTAATTGGGCTTCTCTGACTTTCTTGCTTATGCTCTCAGATCTTTCATCGATATCAACACGTATTCCTGCATCAGACATCTTTTTTGCAGCTTTGTGTGCATAATCATTAAACCGGTCTGCGATTGTGAGGATTCTAACCTGAATAGGGGATATCCATAATGGGAATTTGCCTGCAACATGCTCTATCAATACGCCAATAAATCTTTCAATGCTTCCATAAATAGTTCTGTGAAGCATAATTGGTTTATGATTCTGTGTGCCATCTTCTCCCATGAATTTTAAATCAAAATTAATCGGCAATTGAAAATCTAACTGCAGTGTACCGCACTGCCAGGTTCTTCCTAGAGCATCTTTGAGATGAAAGTCCAGCTTAGGGCCGTAGAATGCTCCGTCACCAGGATTAAGAGTATAATCTTTTTTCAGTTCTTTCATTGCACCTGCAAGAGCTTTTTCTGCAGTATCCCAGAGTTTTGCATCGCCCATTGCTTTTTCAGGCTTTGTGCTTAGCTCAACATGATACTCAAAACCAAACTGCTTGTACATCTTGTCTGTTAGCATAATAACTCCTTTAATCTCTTCTTTCAACTGCTTGTCATCAACACAATAGATATGAGCATCGTCTTGTGTAAATGATCTCACTCTAAACAAACCTGCAAGAACACCACTAAGCTCGTGCCTGTGAACAAGACCAAGCTCTGCCCATCTTAATGGAAATTCTCTGTAACTTCTTACTGTGTTTTTATAAATCTGAATTCCTCCAGGGCAATTCATTGGTTTTAAAGCATAATCTTGATTATCAACTTTTGTGAAATACATATTTTCCTTGAAATGCTTCCAGTGGCCAGACTGCTCCCACAGAGCTTTGTTGAGGATTATTGGAGTCTTGATTTCACCATAGCCTGCTTTGTCGTGCTCTTTTCTCCAGTATTTTATGAGTTCATTCCAGACTATTGTTCCTTTAGGGTGCCAGAACGGCATTCCCGGAGCGCAGTCATGGAAAGAGAACAAATCTAAATCTCTTCCAATCTTTCTGTGATCTCTTTTTGCAGCCTGTTCCATCTTATGAACATAATCTTTTAATTCATCTTTTGTTAAGAACGCAATACCATATACTCTTGTCAATTGCTGATTTTTCTGGTCTCCTTTCCAGTAAGCTCCTGCAATCTTTGTTAATTTGAAAGCTTTAATTTTTCCAGTAGATTCAACATGCGGGCCTCTACAAAGGTCTGCAAAATCACCGCTTTTGTATATTGTTAATTTATCTCCTGCTTTTTTGAAATCCTCTGCAAGTTCAATCTTATACTTATTATTCTTGAACATCTTTTTAATCTCTGCAAGAGTCACTTCTTTTTTCTCAAAAGGATAATTTTTCTTTGAAATCTCCTTCATCTTTCTTTCAATAGTCTTGAAATCTTCAGGAGTTATGCTAAGATTCTCAAAATCGTAATAAAACCCACCTTCAACAGCAGGACCAATAGTATTTTTTGCATCTGGGTAAAGCTCTTTTATAGCATGAGCCAGGATATGCGCTGCGCTATGCCAAATTGTCTCTAAATTTGGTTTAGATTCTTTCTTGTTAGTCATACGTTTGAGGGAGAAATCCCATTATATAAAGTTTACTAAATAATTGTGCGAAAACGCAAGCAACAAAAAATTTCTAATTTTTTGAGCTTGTCTTTTCTGCGAAAACACAAGCTTTATAAACAAACCAGGGTTTCATAGTTTTATTCTGGATGATCGCAGATGTCGCCAAACAAGTTTGGTGAGCATCTCGACGAACAAGTTCGTCAAGACATCCTGAGTAGACCGAAAGGTCAGAATAACGTGATAAAAAATGACATTATACGACGTACCAATAAACGATTTAATCTTAAAGACAGCTAGTGAGCTGGAGAAAATGTCAGACATGACTCCACCAATCTGGGCTGAATTTGTAAAAACAGGAGTTCATAAAGAACGAGCACCTGTGCAAAACAATTGGTGGCACATAAGAGCTGCAGCAGTACTGCAGACAGTAAGCAGAAAAGGACCAATCGGCGTATCTAAACTAAGAGTAAAGTACGGCGGAAAAAAGAACAGAGGCTCAAGACCAGAAAAATTCTTTAGAGCATCAGGAAACATACTTAGAAAAATACTTCAGCAGTTAGAAAAAGCAGGACTAGCAACAAAAGCAGAAAAAGGAGTACACAAAGGAAGAGTAATCACACCTGCTGGTGCAAAACTTCTAGGTAAAGTAGCTAATGAAATAATGAAAGAAAAGAAAATCACAATCCCGCAGAAAAGCAAAGAGGAATTACCTGTTGAATACCCTATAAAGAAAAAGAAAGTAAAGAAGAAAACTGCAAAAAAGAAAACAAGGAAAAAAGCAACAAAAAAGAGAGCAAAGAAAAAGACTGCGAAAAAAGCAGTAAAAGCAAAAAAACCTAAAATAGAGAAAACAACAGAAAAAGCAAAGAAACCTAAAGCAGAAACACCAGTAAAAGAAGAAAAACCTAAAGCAGAAACAACAGCTCCAAAGAAAGAATCATTAAAATCAGCAAACGATATTTAAGAAAATGGCACGATACAAACATCCAAGCAGGAAAAAACGGCTTACAAAAGCTGGAAGGCAGAATAGATGGGCGCCTTACTGGACAGTGCCAAAAAAGTATGGAAAAGGAAGAAGAGTTCATCCAGGAAGACACACAACAATCAAAAGAAACTGGAGAAAAACTAAACTAAAGGCATAAAATGGCAACACTAGAGAGAACTTACATAATTCCGCTGAGGAGAGAATGGCGTAAATCCCCTAGATATAGGAGGGCAAAAAAAGCAGTTACTGCTGTAAAAGACTTTCTAATAAAACATATGAAATCAGAGGATATAAAAATTGGTAAATACTTAAATGAAATGTTATGGAAACACGGAATAAAGAATCCGCCATGCAGAATCAAAGTAAATGTTCAAAAAGATGACCAAAATACAGTACGAGCAGAACTATTCGGTAAAAAAATAGACACTGGTGAAAAGAAAGAAGTTAAAGAAAAAGGCATTGTATCAAAAATGACTGAAAAGATAACAGGAAAGAAAGCAGTAGTACGGCCAAAGAAAGAAGAGAAAGTCAAGAAAACTGAAGAGAAGCCTACAGAAGTAAAGAAAGAGATGCCAAAAGCCGAAGAAAAAGAAGAAGCTCCTAAAGAAGAAAAACCTGCAGTAAAAGAAGAAGTTAAAGAATCCAAGCCTAAAGAAGAGGCTAAGCCAGCAGTAACTTCCAAAGATGCCAAACCAGAGGTTCGGCAAAAACCTGTTAATAAATAATAACACACTCTCGATGAAAAATCTTTTACCTTTTGAAACTATCAAAAGACAAGTTCTTATTAAAAAACAATCTGAAACAGATCCTACCTGCGGTTGTGCTCCAGAAAAAAGACCTATTTCTGAGATGATTGAATATGGAGTAGTCAATATCAACAAACCAAAAGGCCCAACATCTCATCAAGTATCAGACTATCTGCAAAAAGTACTGCACATCAAAAAAGCAGGACACGCAGGAACACTAGACCCTGCAGTAACAGGAGTATTGCCTCTGGCACTAGGAAGAGCAACGAGAATCGTACAGACGCTTTTACCTGCAGGAAAAGAATATGTCTGCATAATGCATTTGCATAAACCAGTTGACACAAAAAAACTCAAAAAAGTTCTTGATGAATTCACAGGCAAAATAAAACAACTGCCTCCAATCAAATCTGCAGTAAAACGACAGGTTCGCGAGAGAAGAGTTTATTATGTCGACATAATTGAGGTAGAAGAACAAGACGTTCTTTTCAGGATAGGGTGCCAGGCAGGAACATACATAAGAAAATTCTGTCATGATGTCGGCAAAAAATTACAAGTTGGGGCGCACATGGCACAACTAGTGAGAACAAAAGCAGGACCATTTGGTGATAAAGATATGGTCACACTGCAGGACTTATCAGATGCATACTGGCTCTGGAAAGAAAAAAAAGATGACAGTCAAATTAAAAAATATATCAAACCAGTTGAATCAGCAATACCTCAAATAGGCAAAGTGTGGGTGCTGGACAATGCAATAGACACAATAAGCCAGGGAGTGGATTTAAAAGTTCCAGGAATATCCCAGGTAAACACAGAGATAAACAAAGGCGATACTGTTGCAATAATGAGCCTGAAAAATGAATTAATCGCATTAGGATTTGCAGATATGACAACAGATGAAATGATGAAAAAAGAGAGAGGAGTTGCAATAAAAACACATAAAGTATTTCTGCAGCCAGGAACATATCCAAAATACAAAAAGGATTAAATACTCATTATAATATAATCCATAAAAAAAGGTGATTTTTAGAAATGCATGCATTAGTATATCTTATTTTAGGCTTAATAGGATTAGTCATAGGTGCAGAACTCACAACAAGAGGCGCCATAAGCATAGCAAAAAAACTCAAACTATCATACACATTTATAGGTCTTACAATTCTTGCAATAGGAACAGATTTACCAGAACTATTCATTGACATAACAGCAGCAATACAAAAACTACAAGGAGTAGACACGTCTGGTCTGATAATGGGTGAAACAGTAGGAACTGTAATCAGCCAGACAACATTAATCCTAGGCCTGATAGGATTATTTGGAATTGTAATAATATCAAAAAGAGAATTCTTAAGAGACAGCATGGTAATGATAGGTGCTGCAGCAGTGATGTTCTTAATGGGCATGGATGGCCAGCTTTCCAGAATGGATGGATTGATTCTAGTTATAATCTATGTATTTTATCTTATGACAGTATTGCGTGAGGAAAAAATCACCGCGAAAATTAAAAACCACAAACAAACCCTTGGCACAATAATTTGGGCAATAACATCATTAATAGGCGGACTTATCTTTTTAGTGTTTGCAGCAAAAATAGTAGTAGAGAATGCAGTATCACTGGCAAACCTGTGGGGAGTATCACAAACAATAGTGGGACTATTAATAGTTGGATTAGGTACAAGCCTCCCAGAACTCTCAATCTGCGTAAGTGCTGTGCGCAAGAAAGCAGGAAAATTATCAATTGGTAATTTAATCGGCAGCAACATCTTTGACATCTTATTTACATTAGGTCTAAGCACTGTAATAGCAAAAGGATTTAATGTAAATGCAACTCTTATTGAATTTGACATACCATTCATGATTGGTGTTGCAGTGATTGCAGTGTTCCTTCTAAGAACAAAGATGAAACTGGAAAAAAGAGAAGCAGTAACACTTATATCGATATATATCGCATATGTTTTGCTAAAATTAGGGATGGCAAATCTAATATGAAGTGCTGTATAAACCGACGTGAAATCATAAAACTTATATAGGATAAATGTTAAAATCTATAAAAAAGAGGTATTAAAATGTCTAAAATAAAATCCACATTTTCTGCTGTTAAAGGCAAAATAAGCTTATTTACTTTGATGATGATTTCTGCTGCGCTAGTCATAAGCGTAAGAAATTTCTCAACAGAAGCCGAGACTGGCATGCACATGATATTTTTTGCACTGTTTGCAGCAATAGGCTTTTTCATACCAGTAGCATTAATATCTGCAGAACTAGCAACACTTCTGCCAAAACAGGGCGGAATATTTGCATGGATAAGAGCAGCATTTGGGGAAAAATTTGGCTTTGTAGGGAGCTGGCTCCAGTGGACATATATGATGATTGGCAGCATACCTATGCTTTATTTTATAGGGGGCTCGCTGGCATTTGTTTTCTTACCTGCGCTTGCACACAACAAATTATTCATGCTATTCATTGTTCTTCTCGTGACCTGGGGCACGACACTATTCAACTTCAGAGGCCTTAAAGCATCTGGAAAAGTAAGTACATATGGTTTTTTACTGGGCGTATTAATTCCTGGCGCAGTAATAATCGTATTCGGAATAATATACTGGCTTACTGGACACCCAATACAGATGGACTTATCGCTCACAACAAAAAATCTCATTCCAGATTTAAGCAAACTAACAACACTAGTATTATTAGTAGGGTTTATGAGAACATTCACAGGAATAGAGGTATCTGCAGGACACGCAAATGAAGTAAAAAACCCAAAAAGAAATTACCCGCTTGCAATATTATTTGTAGTCATTGCAGGTCTGGCACTTAACATACTTGGATCATTAGCAGTTGCAATAGTTGTTCCACAACAACAAATCAGTCTTGCATCAGGATTGATGGAGGCATTCAGGGCATTCTTTGGACAATTCAATCTCTTGTGGCTCATTCCAATATTAGGAATCTTGACAGCAGTAGGAGCAATAGGCGAGATAACAACCTGGACAATAGGCCCTGTAAAAGGAGTTTATGCAAGCGCAAAAACAGGAGCACTACCAAGATTCTTTCAGCAAGAAAACAAAAAAGGAATACCGACAAGATTATTATTTGTGCAAGCTACAGTAATATCTCTAATAGGCTGCGGATTATTATTCCTGCCACAACTAAACACTTCATTCTGGATGGCAAATGCAATCGCATGCTGCATATACTTCTTCATGTATGCAATGATGATACTTGCCTGTCTAAAACTGAGATACTCTATGCCAAATGCAAAAAGAGCATACACTATTCCTGGAGGAAAATTCGGAATATGGATTGTTTCTCTTGTAGGATTAGCAACACTAACATTTGGCTTTATCATAGCATTCCTTCCGCCAGCACAACTGCATGTTGTTGACACGACAACTTACTTGATGCTGACAATAGGCGGAATAACAACATTACTTGCATTACCATTCATAATATTTGCTCTAAGAAAAAAGAGCGGGCAAACAAAACAATGAAAATAAGCAAAAAGATGCAGGAATACCTGCAGATGAGTCCATTTGAGCTAAAGAATGTTCTTATCAAAATGGCAGAGAGTGCATCGACAAAGAAAAAATTGCCTTTCTTGAATGCAGGGAGAGGCAACCCCAATTTCTTGAATACAACAGTGAGAGATGGATTCAGCTGCCTGAATAGTTTTGCATCGCACACAGCCAGCAAAAGATTGATGACAAAAGATTTAGGACTGCGGCCGCAGAAAAAAGGAATTGCAAAGAAATTAAATTCTTATGTGAATGCACACTGTCATGGAGACGGTGCAAAGTTTCTGAAAAAAGCAATAACTTTTGCAGAGAAAAAATTCAAACTTAATCCAGATTCATTTGTATATGAGATGACTGATGCAATTTTAGGGGATTTTTATCCATCGCCGCCAAGAATATTTCCACAGATGGCGCAGATAGTGCAAGAATATTTATCACAAGTGCTTTGCTCTGGCAAAAAATTAGCAAAGGGGAAATTTGACTTGTTTGCAACAGAGGGAGCAACTGCTGCAATGGTTTATGTCTTTGGTTCTCTGAAAGAAAACAAGATACTTCACAAAGGAGACCACATAGCAATAATGACCCCCATATTCTCTCCGTACTTAGAAATACCTGCATTATCAGATTATAAACTAGTAGAAGTCTATGTAAAAGGAGATGAAAATAAAGGATGGCAAGTGCCTGATTCTGAGATTGCAAAATTAAAAGATAAAAAAATAAAAGCATTCTTTATGGTGCACCCAACAAATCCTACTTCAATCAGATTAAAAAAAGAGACGTTGAACAAAATTGCAAAAGTAATCAAGACAAAAAGAAAAGATTTGATTGTCTTGACAGATACTGTCTATGCAACTTTTGTTGATAAGTTTAATTCATTTGTAGAAATGGTTCCAAAAAACACAATCTGTGTTTATTCTTACTCTAAATTCTTTGGAGTTACAGGGTGGCGGCTGGGAGTGATTATGCTTAACAAAGACAACATAATTGACAAAAAACTTGCAAAACTTTCTGTTAAAGACAAACAAAAGCTAAGAAAAAGATATCAGATGGCATCAGCAAATCCAGACAAGATAAAATTCATTGACAGACTAGAGATGGACAGCAGAGATGTTGCACTTGCGCATACTGGCGGACTTAGCTGTCCTCAGCAGACAATAATGACCTTGTTTTCATTATTTTATCTGATAGACACAAAGAAAAAATACAAAAAATCAATCCAAGCAATATTAAAGAAAAGAGTGAAGTATCTGTATGATAATCTAGGTGCTGTGCTGCCAAAAGGGGATGAACACACTTATTACTATGCACTCATTGATCTTTCAAGAGTTGCGCAGCAGAAATATGGAGCAGGCTTTGCAAAACATATCACATCAAATGTATTAATGGACCAATTCTTATTCAGGCTAGCAAAAGAAAAAGCAACAGTTTGTTTGCCGGGAGAAGGATTTGCAGGACCAAAATGGTCTTTAAGAGTGTCCTTGGCAAACTTAGATGATAAAGATTACATTGCAGTTGGGAAAAACATTAGTTTTGTTCTGAAGAAGTATCATAAAGAGTGGAAGAAAAAATGAAGAAATTATTGCCAATAATCATCATTGCAGCTTTTCTAATTTTAGTGTATGCTGTCAATTCAGTTCCGCACGCCAATTATAAAGTCGAAACAATAGGCAATAATGCAAACCTGCCGACAGTAGCAATAATAACAACAGGCGGAACAATTGCAGAAAAAACAGGAGCAGGCGGGGCAGTACCTTCTGTCTCTGGACAAGCGCTTGTTGATGCAGTTCCTGGACTTTTGAAACTGGCAAACATACAAGTTGTTCAATTTTCTAATATAGACAGTTCACAAATGACTCCAGAACTGTGGTATAAGCTTAGCGAAACTGTCAGTTCTATATTACAGGATTCTCCTGTTGCCGGCGCAGTTGTGACCCACGGAACAGACACAATAGCAGTAGGAGCATATTTTCTTGACCTTACAGTTGCAAGCAATAAACCAGTTATCTTTGTTGGTGCAATGAGAGATGCATCTGACTTATCACCAGATGGTCCTGCCAATATCTATAACGCAGTATTACAGGCAGTATCTCCTGAAGCCAAAAACTGGGGCACAACAGTAACCATGAATCAATACATTCAATCTGCACGCGATGTTCGCAAGACTCAATCAACAAATGTTCAGACATTTCAATCAGGATTAAAAGGATATTTAGGGTATATAGAACAAGGCAAAATTGTTCGGATAAATGACAGACTTCGCAGGCAAGTTCTGCAATTACCATACAGAATGGCAAAAGTAGATTTGCTCCAGACCTTTGCAGGCGATGATGGAAAATTTATCAGATATGCCGTTGACAGTGGAACAGAAGGAATAGTTATTGAGGGAGTGGGTGCAGGCAATGTAAATGCACAAGTATATGAAGCAATTGAGTATGCCCTTGCAAAAGATGTTCCAGTCATTATTACTACGCGAGTATATTACGGAGGAGTTTGGCCAATATATGGTGACAAAGGCGGAGGCGCAACACTTCAGAAATCAGGAGCGATTTTAGCAGGAGACTTAACCGGTCCAAAAGCAAGAATTCTATTAATGCTCGCCTTGCCTCAGGCAAGAGGCAATTTCAAAGAATTAAACAGATACTTTTCTGAATAAGAACATGTGCATAGCACGCTTTGTTAGGCTTCTGTTTTTGATTTTTCTCCAGATTTGTTTTTAATCTCATTGTATATTTGAGAACTTCGCTAGGTGCTATGCATACACAAATAAGCATAAGCTTTATATATGACCCCTTTGTTTATTTTTATATAATTTATATAAGGTGGGTTGAAGACTAATGAGAAAAGAATTACAAGAGAGTATAGAAAAACAAAGAAAAGAAATAGCAGCACGAAAAGCAGAAAGAATAGCGCAAGAAGAAGTTGTGCTGCCAAATATGGCAGTAATAGATTCAAAAATCTTTGAAGGTATTGCAATACTACATTCGCGAGTGGAAATAGAACCGTATCTAAGAAGCGGATTTTTATATTCTGGAAATAAGGGACATCATGCTATTGCATTCTATAAAATTCCAGCAGGAATAACAATGTCTGATGAAACAGATCCAATATTCACAGTAATTGGCAC
>JAHWHT010000094.1 GCA_019323135.1 Candidatus Woesearchaeota archaeon | reverse complement strand
TAGCAGGGCTTTCAGCAACAGTCTTTAACTTGACTTTTTCATATTTCTTTGTTTTAGGATTAAGTAAATTAACAGTACTTGCAGTAAGAAAAACCTCTTTCTTAGCGCCGCCTCTACCGCGAATCTCTTTTTTGACATCCTTTTCTGCAATAGTCGTATTAGTCGGCCTTCTACCTAGTTCGTATTTTTTCTTTGCTCGAGGACTCTTATACCTGCCCCCTGTAGCTTTCCTAGACTGTCTTCCTTTCTGTGAAATAGCCATGTCAGACGAAATTGGATGATGCTTTATAAACTTTATGTTTATCTGGCTGTTTTTAGAGAAAAATATATTAATGAGCTTAAATATTGATGATTTCATGAAAAAAGCGGCGTTGTTCATCTTATTGATAATCTTTCTTTCCTGTAATGTTGCAGCCTTAAAGATAATAAATGCAAAAGCAGATGGAAGAAATCCTGTGATTTATGGAAGCACTGTTGTCTTTGAAACTGCAGAACAAGATGTTGAATTAGATCTTAATAATGACGGTGACAAAAAAGATATGGTGATACGTTATTATGATGTTGATTCTGGAGAACTGCTAAATACAGAAATGGCTGGGAAAAATCCGTCTGTACATGCAAATACGATTGCGTTTGAGACTGCAGAAGCAGACCAGGATATTGACCTTAATTCAGATGGCGATAAAACAGACAATATAATTATTTATTATGATATCCGTGATAAAAAAGTAATCAGCACTACTGCAGAAGGCAAGAGCCCTAATTTGTTTGCGGATTTTATTGCGTTTTCAACACCAGAGACCTTGCTAGGGATAGATTACAATAATGACGGAGATCAAAATGATGAGATTATTAGATACTATAAAATATCAACAAAAGAACTAATCAATACTCGCGCAGCAGGAATGAATCCGGCAATATCTGATAAATATATAATATTTGAGACATCTGAAAAAGACGAAGGCAAAGACCTTAACAAGGATGAAGACCAAAATGATATTGTTTTGCGATTTTATATAATGGAATCTGGCAAAACACTGAGCACATTTACGCCAGGATTAAAACCGACCATGAATTCAGAGAGCACAGCAGCTTTTACGTCGTTTGATCCTGATGAAACAATATTTTATTATTCTGTCTCTAGAGAAGAATTGCAAAAAACAGACATAAAAGGAGCAGAACCAAAAATAACAAACAATATGATTGCGTTTGTACAAAACAATAAATTAGCAGCATATGATACTGATAAAAATACATTTGCAGTTACAGATATCTATGGCAAGAATCCTATGATATTTGAGAATAAAATGGCATTCTCTACAAATGAAGCATTGGTTGGAGATTTAAATAATGACGGCGATGATTCTGATTCTGTCATACGCATAGCAGTAGGAGAAGACGATGATGAAGACGGCGTGTTTGATTTTGCAGACAATTGTGATAGATTTGCAAATGAAAACCAGACAGATACGGACAATGATGGAGAAGGAGATGTCTGTGATTCTGACACGAAAAAAGCTGCTGAAGACAAGAAAGAAGAGAAAGAAGAGATAATCGTAGAAGAAATGAAGCAATCTGAAGAAATACCCGATGCAGAACCTCCTGTTGTTGAAAAGTACCAAGCACCAGAATCTGCGCCTTTAAAAACACAAGAGGAGAGAAAACCCTTGCCAGAACCAAAATCATTCACTTTAACAAAGAAAAAAGGCCCTGGATTTTTTACCTGGTTCTTGATAATATTAGCTATACTTGCAGGCATAGGCGGTATTGTTTATGCAGCAGTATTTGGCATCAAAAAACAAAAAAAGAGAATATTCTAGAACACTGAGTCTATACTTGAGAACTTCGCTAGGCGCTATATGCATATGGATTTTAGAAAGCTTTAAATACTGAGTCCCTATTTTTTGAAATAATTATTTTAAATTTTTAGAGGGGTGCAATAAATGGTTGATGCAAGACCTTTGGACGCTCTTAACCGCGCCAAAGATAAAAAAGTAATAGTAGATTTGAAAAATCAAAGACAGTACATTGGAACGCTAAAGGCATTTGATATACATATCAATGTTGTATTAGATGATACTGAAGAGAGAGTAGATGGTGAAGTAAAGCGAAAGCTTGGAACAGTCTTCATAAGAGGGGACACAATAATACTGATTTCACCAGCATAAAGATAAAAAATGACAAAAGGAACGCCATCAAAAGGAAAGTTATCCAGTGGAAAATCACACATAATTTGCAGAAGATGTGGGAAACATTCTTACCATGTCAGCAAGAAAAAATGTGCTAGCTGCGGCTTTGGAAACAGTAAAAAGCTAAGAGTTTATGGCTGGCAAACAAAGGCGTAATTTTTAATCTATTTTATTTTTTATTTCTTTATTTTTATTGTTTTATTTGGTTTTTAATTTTATTTACTTGTTTTTTATTCTGTTTATTTGCTCTTTATTTTTGTTTAATTTTTCTGTTAATTATGTTTATTTATGCAGTATTAATTGCGAATCGACAGTTAGTTTTATATATCGGGAGCTTTTGCTTTCTTATACTCTGGTCAGAACATATGCAATCAGCGACAAAAAACAATTTTGTCTGGCGTGTGTTTGTTATGTTTATCATGCGGGGTTGCCGGCAAATCTGAACATGTCAGAAACAAAGTTTCTGAGCATGCTCAAGGAATTTCATTCCTTGACAAGTTCAGAAAGCCGTCATCCAGCATTCGTTTTACTCATGCGGGGTTGCCGGAGTGGCCAAACGGGTCAGGCTTAGGTAAGTTGTTTTTCAGGTATACTGAGTTCGAAAGAACAATGACTTGAAGACACCTGATGGCTTAGTGCCTACGCAGGTTCGAATCCTGCACCCCGCATTC
>JAHWHT010000093.1 GCA_019323135.1 Candidatus Woesearchaeota archaeon | reverse complement strand
AAACTTTTTTAAATGCAGAACCTGATAGTGGTAAATAAAATAACATTTGATCAAACTCAGTTTCATACTCTGGCATTTGATCCATCAATTGATAGTACATAAATTCTTTTACTCGTTCTGCTTGAGTAGATTTTTCAGGTGATGGTGCTCCAACAGTTTGAGTTCTTACTGGTCCTTGAGCCGGGAGCAATTCTTTATAAGCCAATGCTTGGAATTGAGTAACCGCTTCTGCTAGAACAGGATGCGTGGCACCCGAAGCTCCTTGGAATGGTTCTGTCTTTTGTTCGTACTTAAATCCTAAAAGATCTAAACCTTTTATGTAAGCTTGTTCCCAATCTTGTCTTGAAGATTTATAGTCTGAATAGTTTTGATGTAATTCTGAACCAAGAGGCATCAATATTTCCTCTGGTAATAACTCAGCTAGATTGTCGTAGTGTCCTTCTGTTTGAGCCTGGTTGAAGGCTCCTGGTTCAAAATTAATTTCTACACCACCATCTTCCATAGGTGTAATTTCAGTTTCACCTACATTAGGTAATTCTTCTTGTAATTCAATATTCTCTTCGGCCGATGTTTCAGGACCTTCTATTTCAATTTCTTTTCTAACTTCGTTTGGAAGTGCTTTGTCGATTTCTGCCATTAATTTTCTCCAGTTTTACATCTTTAACAGTATTATACTCAATATTCAAGCCCTGTGATAATGGCCCAGACTTTGGTGGAACTGTTGTTGTAAGTTTCTTATACTTACTTGGGTGTTTAAATACAAATGTCATTTACCAATAATAAGTTCTTTTTTTTCTTGGAAGTTCCTCATCTTTATAGTCTTCTGGATGAATAATCAAGCCCCCTTGTCTAAATCGCATTAAAGCTTGTGTAGTGCTATCTACTAAGTCATCATGATCTCCATATGGAAATGATGCACACTCTTCAATTACTTCTTGAGCAAACTCTCTATCTTTAGGAGCCCAAACCATTCCAGACTCAAACAGTGGGGCTACAGAATTTACACGGCTGTGTTTGTCGTTACCTTTGGATGGAGTGTAATTAACGACGGGTATCCCCATCTGTCTGAGTTCGTATGTCAATGGAAGACCAGAAGCTTTTGCTTCAACTAAAACTGTTTCAGGTTGCCAGTAATCATATTGCTCTTTTGCAAGACGTCTTAGATCAGGAAACTCTAAACGTTCTTTATGAGCATCTAATAAAATTATATGTTGAGGATCACCTTCATTCTCTGCAAAGATTCCCCAAGTAGTAATAGCAGAATAGTCGGCTGTTTCTTTTTTTAAAAATGCAGTATCATAACTTTGAATGACATGAAGTAATGGAGGTAAATATTCTTTATCCCAATTTTGCCACCACTCACGTTTGAGTAATGCACCTTCTTCTGCAGTTGGGTTTTGCATATACTGTGCATTCCATTTTGCAATACCAGCAGATGCTTTTACTTTTTCTAATTCTTCTAACTTCCAATATTCTGGCCATACCGGTTCATTACTTGGTAAGATTGCAGGAAACTCAATTACTTCCCATTGATCTGCTTTCTCTTCTTTTGCTCCAGCGTTTACAAGTTGTGCTGTTAAATCTTTTGTTGACCACCTCGTCATTACGACAACAATTGCTCCACCGGGTTGAAGACGTTGTCTTGGTCCTGATGTATACCATTCATATGCATTATCAAATGCAGTAGGTGAGTTTACATCTTGCTCAGAATGTGGATCATCGATAATGAGTAAGTCAGCACCCCTCCCGGTCACTGCACCCTGGACACCAACTGCAAAATATTCTCCACCACCATTTGTTTCCCAACGTCCTGCAGCTTTTGAATCTTCTCTGAGTCTTGTTTTAAATAAGTCTTGATATTCTTGTGAGTCAATTAATGTTTTAGCTTTTCTACCAAAACGAATTGCAAGTTCTGCTGTGTGGGTTGCTTGAATAATTTTTAAATTTGGTCTGTTACCAATCATCCAAGCGGGTAAAAAATAAGATGCAAATTCTGATTTAGTATGCCTAGGTGGCATATTAATAATTAATCTTTTACATTCACCAGTTCTAATTCTATTAAATGCATCTGAAATTTTTTTATGATGGTACCCTTCAATAAATTCTGGCCAAGTGTATTTTACAAAAGATAAAAAATCAGTTCTATATTTTTCTTGAGTAGATTTTTTTACTCTAGTTAAAATATCTAATTTTAATTGCCTTCTAACTTTCGGATCTGCAATCGCATTTATTTTTTCTAAACTAAGCATAATTTTTAATTATGGTACCAAAAACTATTTAACGGGAATCTATTTATAAGTCAAACACTATAGAGGATATATTAGGTACCATATTTTAAAAATTTACCCCTCCCCCCCTTTTAAAAAGTTCGACTTTTGAGTTTGGCCTGGTACCTCTATCTATGTATATATTACCGGGTGGGACCCGCCCACATGCTCTTCTCTCCCTGCGACACTTTGTCGCACCACTACATCTAGTAGTGCGACATTATGACATATTGACTAGTCTATGCAATCCTTACAGTAGCCTTGTTTCCAAGACCACCAACCAGGACGCACGACTTGACTACACCCACGACAAGTGTTCGTTGTAGCGCACCATTCATGCGCCTTGGTCAAGGCTTCTTTTTTAGAGAAGCCCTGTCCAATAAACTCTTCTTTCTTTAAATCAACTGCAACGCCCATTATTTACTTTCCTCGCTAAATGGGAATTCTAATTGATTGTAGTTAAAGTTTTCATCACTCTTAACTACTTCTTTTTTATCAAGCTCATTATCCCATTGTTCAACTATTCTTTTTCTTGTCGCTTCTTGATCTTTCTTATTTAATGTATTTTTAATTGTATCTTCTATTTGCCAATATAAATCGCTACCCTTCTC
>JAHWHT010000092.1 GCA_019323135.1 Candidatus Woesearchaeota archaeon | reverse complement strand
TTATTTTTTCCGATTTTTTTTGATTAAAGCTTATTAAGAAAGAAAGTTTTTATTATTTTTAGAAAACTTTATATACAGGTATATCTATGTATATCCAAAATAAGATACTGGATATTCAATTATCATAAAAACAATCGAATGGGGAAAATAATGGCAAAAAATCCAATATGTCCAAAATGCAAAGGAATAATGAAAAAAGTAAAAGATAAAATAAAACAGGATAAGATTGATTTTGAAGCATATCAATGCACTAAATGCAAAGAAAAATTAATTGACATGATACAATTAAAAAAATTAGCAGGCAAATACCGGGAATTAAGAAAATCAAAAGAAGTTATTTTTTCTAAGTGGGGAAATTCTATTGCAATCAGGATTCCTTCAGATTATGCTGCTTCATTAAACATACAAGAAGGCAAGCATGCTATTTTAACAAAAACAGATAAAGCAATTAAAATTATTCCTGTTTAATCACCAATCACAATAACATCTTAATGACTTAATATATGCTGTGCGGTAATTGTCTGCTATTTTATCAATCTGAAGATTTTCTATGTTTTCTTCTGCCAAACTCATGCTTAATTCAAATTCATTCATGTTAACTTCACATGGAGAAGATTTTAGAGTTGCAATAATCATCATTCGCTCTGATTCAATTAAATCACTTATCGCATCTCTAGCCAAATATTTTAAATATGAATTGCATGGGCTGTTATCTTCTGTTACAGTATATGGCTCTCCTTCTACTTCTACTGTAAAAGTTCTTGGCTCATATCCGTGCGGAACTGTAACTCCAGTCAGGCATGCAAGTTCTGCAAGATTAATCAAAGCTTCTCTGTCCAGCTCAAATAATTCATCACCATCACAGCTTAATGAACTTCCGCGCGCATAGTATTTCTCAAATGTTGATTCAAGAATGTTCATTCTTGCTTGTATTAATTTTACTCTGTCTAAATCTCTTACTCTGTAATCATATGGATGAGGAAGATAATCTAAAATATTGTTTCTTAATTGTATTGATTGCGTCATAAGACGATTTGAAGAAATAGAACTTCCAACTGAAATAGGAACAGGTCCTGTTGAAAGTCGTTTAGAAGAAAAATATCCTTTGTCAAATGTTACTCTGCCCATGTTGCTTATAGAATATCCGCTAATCAAAAATAAAAAAACCATTAAAATAATAATAAAAATAAAATGTTTTGGCTTCATAGTAATTTATTGTAAAGCCAGGCAAAGATAAATCCTCCTATTAAGCCGTCAAAAAATCCCCAGATTCCTCCAACAATTGAGCCTACTAGTGTTATATCATAGCCAATATATATTGAACCGCACAATGCAACTATATCAACTCCATATCCTGCATAGGTTGCTGTTATTCCTATTATCAGCATTGCTAATCCTAAAAGTATTCCCATTGCTAGTCCGAATTTTGAAGGATTTAGTCCACTAATTGGTACAGATATTTTTCCTAATGATTTTCTTTTCTTTTTTGCCATGATTATTCACCTCAAAGTATTTTTCTAACTTTTATGTCTTTTAGTATTGGGTATTGTTGGGTTATTCCAGGAGTTTCTATTTTAGTTACTGAAAGTAATTTTATACATCTTCCAGTATTACATTTTTTACCTTCTGCTTCACAGCTAATTTCTATAAATTTTCCTCTTTTTCCTTCACAAATTGCTTCCATTAAGATATTTTCATCTTTGCAGTAATCTCTAAAAGCTCCAACATCTTCATTAGGCCTTCTTTGAATTGCTTCTCCTTTTACTGCACTATTTCTACCGCCATCACTATCAACGCAGGAATATTGTGGGGTTATTTCTTCAAAAGAAACAGGATTTACACAAGCGCCTTGCTTGCAAACTTTTCCTTGCTCTTCGCAATCTATATGATGAACTTGTCTGGTTTGACCATTTACACATGCCTGCTCTAGTAATAAGTTTGGTTCATTATTATCACAAGAATCAGTCCATTGTTTAGTTGTTCCATCTCTGTAATCTACTACTGCTTTAGCTGCTCTGGCAGTATCAACTCCATTATCAAGGTCTATGCATCTGACTGTAATTTGGCTTTCTACTGTTGATACAGTTCCTGCTCTTGAATCCTGTGAAGATTGTGGAGGTATTGGAGTAAAACGAGGAGGATCAGGCATTACACAAGCTCCTTGCCTGCAAACCATTCCTCGTGAAGAACAATCAAACAATTGGCTTGTTACTCTTTCGCCTCTAGTTGAACTAATATAATTACCTCCTGTACAATAATACTCAAATAATGTTTCTTGATCTTGACAAGAATCAATATATCTTCTGGCATTTACTGATGCAGTTCCTTTAACTGAAATATCATTCCCATCTGTATCAATACAATTAGGTTCTAAAACCGGCAAAGGACCAGAACCCGCAGGTAAAGCCTGTCGAGGCAGTCCAGGTAATGGAACAGGAACTGGAGCAGGTATTATTACAGGTCCTCCTCCGCCTAAAGGTGCATTATCTTCTGGAGCATCGTCTTCTCCTTCTCCTTCTTCTTCAATATCTTCTTCTGGTTCGCGAATACATATGCCATTAACGCATATTAACCCAAAATCTGTACAATCAATCCTTTCTACTGCTTCTGTTTTTCCTTGTTTGCAGACTCTCTCATATAAGATATTTCCAATGCATTTGTCTTCATTGGTTATTATTTCTTCATTTATTTTTTCAGTTGTTATTCCATATTCTAACATATTTATTCCCTCGTCAGAATCATAGCATTGCTGTTGTTCCATAACTTCCGGATTTATTACACATGCTCCATTTTTGCAAATCATATTGTATTGTTCGCAATTTATTGCTTCTGTAAAATGGGTTTCATGTGCTTTACAAAGTGCTTCATAAAGAATATTTCCAGAACATTTGTCTTTATTTGTAAAATA
>JAHWHT010000014.1 GCA_019323135.1 Candidatus Woesearchaeota archaeon | reverse complement strand
CACTGGCTCTAGCCATGCTCCAGAGTATTTTTTATAAAAGTCATTATCCAATGATTTTAAGTCTACATTCACGCCGTCAATAAATTTGCAAAAATCAAGTGTTGCCTCTTTTCCAGTAAACCCATTTGTCACCAGTATATTTTTCATTCCTGCTTTGCGGGCAAGTCTTGCAGTCTCTAAAGCATATTCTGCAAACACCGTTGGTTCATTATACGTATACGCGATTGTAGAACAGTGCTGTTCTTTTGCTTTCTTAACAATTTCTTCAGGACTGAGATTATATGCATGCATTTTTTCAGGCCCTGCCTGGCTTGTTGCCCAATTTTGGCAATTCTGGCACACAAAGTTACACCCAACTGTCCCAACTGAAAAAGCAGACGTTCCTGGCAAAAAATGGTATAATGGCTTTTTCTCTATTGGATCTATCTGTATTCCACTTGCTTTGCCATACACTAAAGAGTATAATTTTCCGTTTTTATTCTCGCGTACACCGCAAAAGCCTTTCTGGCCCTCCATTATCAAGCAATTTCTTGGACAAAGAAAGCATTTTACTGAGTCTTTTTGTTTTTTCCACCATAATGCTGCGTTCATATGTTATTTTAGCAGTATCCTCTATTAAAATGCTTGTTACTATCTTGGAATAGTCCCAAAAGTTTTTAATAATAATTAAAAAATAATTACTACGGGGTGTGGAAAAAATGTTCAAACTTTTTAAAAAGAAAAAAGAAAATAATGCAGAGGTAGAATTGCCTCCTCCTCCAATGCCGCCAGAAGCACAGAGACCTGCGCTTGGAAAATTGGAAGAATTGCCAGAACTGCCAGAGATAGAGCCTGCTTTTCCTGAAATAAAGCAAGAAAAACCAAGATTTCCAGAAATGCCAGAAGAAGCGCCAGAGCACGTAGAGATTCCGCAGGTTAACGAGCATCCAACATTTATGCGGCGAGAATTGCAGATTCCTGACATTCATACTGAGGAAAGATTTACTCCTAAGGAAATTTTTGATAAAACTATAAAAGATACTGCTCCAACTAGAGCAGCAGTTCTTCAGTCTAGAGAAATAAAACCTATGTTTGTTGCAGTAGATGATTATTCGACTCTGCAGACTAATACTAATTTTGTGAGAACCAAGCTAATTGAAGCAGAAGAATATTTGCAAAGATTGACTGATTTAAAGAATCAGGAGCTTAAGGCGTTTGATAAATGGAGAAAAACACTTGAGCAGGCAGAATCTAAATTATCATACGTAGATAAAGTTATAGCGGAGGCGCAAGGGTGAATAAAATGGAACAAAAAGCACCAGTATTTGTTAAAATCGAAGATTACAAAGACATAACAGAGATTATGACTTTAGTCAAAGAAAAACTAGACCAAGCAAGATTCTTATTGAACAAAATTAATGAGCTTAAGAAACAGGAAGACGCAGAACTCAGCAATTGGACAAGAGAACTTGACGAAGTTACAAAGCGGGTTTATGAGATTGACCGAATGTTATTAGAGCCAGAACTATGAGCAAAGAGAATTTTTTTGTTGGAATAAAGAATCCTACTATGGTTAGGCGTTTTTTGCTTAATTCATCTAAAGATGTTCTTGATGCACTAAAGGATTATGAGAATTTTGAAGCCTTGAAAGCTGAAAAAGCAAGACACATCATTGAATTAAAGCACACTATTGACGAAATTTTGGTTCTTAATAAAAAACTTAAAGGTTATCTGCCTAAGTCTCCTTTAGCAGGTCCAGCTAAAAGACCTTCCTTGGGAAAGCACAAAAAATCCCGCTCCACCAGAAAGATTTCTAAAGTTGCCTCTAAGATGGATTTATTAGAATCTGAGTTGTCTAAAGTCGAGAAACGGCTCAAAAGCTTAGAATAATTCTATCCCCAATTCAGCAATAACGCATTCTTTAGAATAAACTTTATATATACCCAATTAATTACCTTGATTTATGCGGGGCTGCCGGAGCGGCCAAACGGGACAGAGTGTTCAATCAAAAACACGTCCAGACTCAAGGCTGAAGATGAAAATCTGCTGTCTTCCATTTCAACGGAAATGGTGAGATATCTGTTGGCTTAGTGCCTACGCAGGTTCGAATCCTGCGCCCCGCATTCATACTCGCGTGCAGCCTTGCGCCGCACAACTTTGAATCCTAACCTTTTGTAAAGGTTAGTTAGACTCAACGCGCCCTGCATTCATACTTACACCGCAAAAAAATATGATAAAAATAAACATGCTGCAACCTTTCAGCCCGTCTAGCACATATAAATTTGCACTTTCTAATGCAATAATATCTCCTGCAGTATTAGACGATCTTCTTGGTCAAGTACAAATAGATTTAGATACTCTTTGTGACGAAGTTATTCAAGACGGAGAATTTATCGGGCACTCTGAAAACATGCAGATTCTCTGCCCTGGCAAACCAGAAAGAGCGCATCTTAAATCAAGAACACAGAGCGGAAAATATAATCTAGGGCCAAGATTAATGGGCGGGGGCGCCTCGCCAAAATGCTATGATAATTTAGATAATCTTAAAGCAAAATATGACGCATTATTTACTGCAACAAAAGAAAACTTCAGAAAATGCAGTCCAGATTTTCCAAAAATAAATATTCAAATTCAACTTGATTTCTTTAGAGACACTGCAACAAAAGAACTGGACGCGGTTTATTCAGAAGAATCATGACAACCTTTTTATAGTCTTTATATAACAATACACTCATGGCAATCGAAATAAAAGCAATTGGCGGTTATGCAGAAGTCGGGAAAAATATGACCGCAGTTAAAGTTGACGACGAAGTTATTGTAATAGATATGGGTCTTCACCTCCCTAATTACATAAAGATTACAGAAGAAGAAGGAGAGCAGGTCATTAAGCTTAAGGCAAATGATTTAATCAGAGCAAGAGCCATTCCTAATTCTGATTTAATTAGAGATTGGAAAGATAAAGTCAAAGCAATTGTTCCTACGCACGCTCATTTAGATCACCTGGGCGCAATTCCATTTTTAGCTAATCGATTCAAAGATGCACAAATCATCTGCACCCCATTTAGTGCAGCTGTGCTAAGAGCAATTTTAAAAGACGAGAAAATCAAGCTTCCAAATAAGATAAGACCAATTAATCCTAATTCAAAGATAAAGATTTCTGATAAAATAACAATAGAGTTAGTCAACGTAACACATTCAACACCGCAATCCTCTATTGTCGTCATCCACACACCATATGGCGCAGTTGTTTATGCGGCAGATTTCAAATTAGATAACTCTCCTACTTTAGGCACAAAACCAAATTATGCTGCTCTTGAAAAAATAGGAAATAGCGGTGTTGCTATTGCAATCATTAATGCACTATATGCTCCTTATGATGGCAAGTGCCCTTCTGAAAATGTTGCTAAAGAGATGTTAAGAGGTGTAATGATGGACGTTGATTCTCGAGGCAAAGCAATTATTGCAACAACATTCTCTTCTCATATTGCTAGATTAAAATCTATTTGCTTTTTTGCAAAAAAATTAAACAGAAAAGTTATCTTCTTAGGCCGCTCACTAGCAAAATATATCGACGCAGCTTCAGTGGCAAACATTGTTAAATTAGAAAAAGAGGGCGAAGTCTGCAGGTTTGCAAAACAAATTGCTAGAAAACTAAAACAGATTCAAAAAACAGGTCCTGAAAAATATTTATTAGTTGTAACAGGTCACCAAGGAGAACCTAAAGCAACTCTTTCCAAGATGGCTAATGGCCTATATCCATTTTTATTTGAGGATGAAGATGAGGTCATCTTTTCTTGTAATGTCATTCCTACGCCAATAAATAAGGCATATAGGCAGATTCTAGATGATCACCTTAAATCCAAGGGCGTCAGGATATTCAAAGGAGCTCATGTCTCAGGACATGGTAGAAAAGAGGATATTAGGGATCTAATCAAGCTCTTGAAGCCAAAACACATAGTGCCTGTGCACTGTGAAAAGCCTGCAATGGATGCTTTCCTTGAATTAGGCACTAAAATGGGCTATGAAGAGGGTAAGACTGCGCATCAGCTTTTAAATAGCCAGTCTTTATTCATTGAATAACCATTACAAAATAACAAAATATTTATATTAGCGAATACTTCTCCTTTTTAGGGGGTTATAAAATGAAACTAACACTAGCGGATTCCACTTATCTAAAAGACAGCATTACAGTTATTTCTGAATTAGTTCATGAGGCAAGATTTAAACTGACCAAAGACGGTATTGAGCTTATTGCCATGGATCCTGCTAATGTCGCAATGGTTGTTTTCAAGCTTCTTTCAAGCGCATTCACAGAATATGAATTAGAAAACGAAACAGAGATTGCTATTAACTTAGCTAACTTCAAACAGATTCTTAGACGGGCTAAAGCTCAGGATGTTGTTTCTCTAGAAGCTACAACTGACAATAAACTTAAAATAACTCTGAAAGGAAAATCTGTCAGGACTTTCAGTCTTCCTTTGATAGATATTGAAGAATCAGAACAAAAAGTTCCAAACCTTTCATTCCCCGTTATAATCTCTACTGCATCTCATGTCTTGAATGATGCTATTGATGACGCAGATATCGTCGCTGAGTCTGTCACTTTTGCAGCAGAGCCTGAAAAGATGATGATTCATGCAGAAGGAGATTTGTCAAAAGCAAGTATTGACATTCAGGCAGATGATGTCACAAAAATCAATTCTGACACAAAAGCTGCAGTAAAAGCAAAGTACTCTATTGAATACCTTAAAAAAATGATTCAAGGAGCTAAACTGGCAGGTGAAGTAAATATTCATTTTAGCCAGGATTATCCATTGAAACTAGAATACAAAGTCGTTGACAAGGTGTTGCTGAGCTTTATTCTTGCCCCTAGAGTTGAGAATGATTAATTTATAAAGTAACATTTAAATATAATTTCTTTTTTTAAAGCAATTAATGAAAAAGAGGTATTTTATAGCAATTTTAGTAATCTTATCCTGTTTTCTTATTCCTAGTGTTTTAGCTGAGCAAGAGGAAATTCCAGTTTCTGTATATTTACTAGGCATCAGCAATTATGATGCTGCAACAGGCTCATATGACCTGGATTTTTTCATTCAATTTGATTGTGAAACAGAATGCACTGCAGATGATTTTTGGGCAATTAATGGTAAACACGCAGATGTTATAGAGCGCAAAGATGAATATAATAAAACTTATTATCGCGTAAGGGGTACGATGATAGACAAGGTTGAACTGCAGGATTTTCCTCTAGACACACAAACAATCAAATTAGTGGTCGAGCATGCGAGATTTCCTTTAGAGAAAGTAAAATTAGTCCCAAATCTTGCAAAATCAGGGATAGATAATCGCATCTTTTTCCCTGGATGGAAAATAGCGGGATGGACTGCGTATAATACAGAGCACTTTTACACCACTTATGATCAATTTTTTTCCACTTATGTTTTTGAGGTTCGGTTAACCAGACATTTAGACGCAGCAATCTCATTTTTCTTACCAATTTTCTTCATAATTTTCATAATTCTCTTTACATTTTTGCTAGGCATCAACAAATTAGAACTAAGATTAGGAATTGTAAGTTCTGCCTTGATTGCTGCAATAATGTATCAATTAGCAATATCTGCCAAGCTTCCGCCAGCAGTAGGATACTTATTATTGGCAGACAAGGTAATGCTGTTAACCTATTTCATTTTGCTAGTCTCATTCATACTTAACATCTACATGTTAAAATTAGTGCAAGTTAAGAAAGTAAAGACTGCGCAGAAATGGTTTAATCTCACAAAATATAATATGATTATTATATCTATATCATTGTACATACTTCTGTTTGTATTATTTTATTTTAAATTAATGTAAGAATTATTTCTTTCCAAAATAAAACACTTTATCCACTGCAACATCTTCAGGAGTAAATCCTCCCTGTTTAGGGTGTTCTTTGCTCTCTGATTTTTGTGGAAATTTTGTCTGTGCTTCTTGTTTTGGTTTTTCTTGCTGCGGCATTGGTGCAGCTTTTCTATCTGCTTTTAGCATCTCTATTTCTGCCTGCATTGCAGCAATTGTTTCTTTTAGCGCCTGAACTTCCTGCACTATCTGTCTATTCTGTCGCTCAAGCATTATTTGGTATTGATTGTCAAATTCTGTGGTTTTTTGTGATGAAGTGTTTGGTTCTATTACCTGTTTGAATGTTTCGTCTCTCACCATCTCTCCTGCTTGAGTAAATGCTTGTGATGTACTATCTGCCATTCCGTGCTTTTTTAGCTCTTTGCTCAATTCATTCATTTTTTTTAGTTTTTCAACATCCATTAATATCAGCTCTATTGTTCTAAGATAAGATATCCTTCTTCATCAACCGAGAATATTTTTTTTTGTTGTGTTGGTTTTTCTTCAATTACTGGTTGTGCACGCGATCCTTGCACTTTTTTGAGTGGTACAGGAGGCACTTTTGCTCTTTTCACTGTTGAAAGCCGCATAGAGCATTTTTCACAGTATATTTTTTTACCTTCTTTTTTGCCAATACAGTATGGGCAGATTTGTTTTCCGCACCAATTGCAGGCTCCAACAACATTTCGCCTATGTTTTGTGCATCTCATATAGGTTCCCCGTATGTTTTCTTAATTATAGCTTCTATATAAACATTACTATCCTATATTATCTGTATTTTTTAGAAAAAAATTGATTTTACCAATACTGTAATTAATATTCCCAATAATGCGCCAACTATTACTTGTTTTAGGGTATGGTGTTTTCTTACCTGTATTGCATCATGCGCTACGATTATAGAGAATGCCAAGGCCACATAGAATACTGCAGAACTAAATCCAGACACAATTCCAACAGAAGTGCATAATGCACTCACAAATGCAGTATGCGCACTTGGCATCCCGCCGCACCTAAAGAATGACTTTGATTTTTTTGTTTTAGAAAAAATAGATTTGCTTGCCTGGGCAATGAACCAGGCAGCGAATATGCTAATTAAAATAAATTTCATGCCGCAGCTTCTTCACTATCTTCTGAATAGCTAGGCATTGCAGTTTTAGAAATTACCATTATATCTCCTATTGCCCGAACTAATTGATGAGGCACAATTACTCCTTTTGCAGAACCTAATATTTTATTCAGAATTGAATTTTTTGATGCTCTTACTCGCCATCCCTGTATTTTAGTTGCAGATAGTTGTACTTCTTCTATCTCTCCAAAATATTCTCCTTGATCTGTGAAGACTTTCATATCATAACAGTCAGTCAATTTTTTCATTTTTAACATAGCCAATCCCTCCTTTAAGTATGATGTTTTTAGAAAACATTCCGATATATAAACTTTTTGGAAGAGGAGTATCTACTTTTACTCGAAAGCTATTTAAATGCGCAGGACTATGTAAATTATTATGAAATTTAAGAATCTGACAATAATAGGCACTTCTCACATTGCCAAGCAGAGTATTAAAGAAGTAAGAGAAGCAATCTTAAAAGAAGAGCCAGATATTGTGGCTCTAGAGCTTGACAAGAAGCGTTTGGCTGCTTTGCTTAGTGAAAAAAAAGGCAAAGTCTCGGTCAAAGACATAAAACACGTTGGTCTAAAGGGCTGGATTTTCTCTATTATTGGTGCCTGGGTTGAAAAGAAATTAGGAGATCAAGTGGGCGTTAGTCCTGGTTCTGATATGGTTGCTGCATTTAAGGCCGCAAGAAAAGCAAAAGCTAAAGTTGCTTTGATTGATCAGGATATTGAAATTACATTGAAACATTTTTCAAAAGAATTATCCTGGAGAGAGAAATGGAACTTTTTTGTTGACATCATAAAGGGTCTTATCTTTCGCAAGACTGAAATTGGTTTTGATTTAAGCACAGTCCCTACTCAAGCCACTATAAGCAAACTTATCAAAAAAGTCAAAAAGCGTTACCCTAACATCTACAAGGTTTTGATTGTCGAGCGTAACAAAGTTATGGCTTCTAACTTAACTAGTTTATTGATTCAGTTCCCAGATGATAAAATTGTTGCCATTGTAGGCGCAGGTCATGAAAAAGACATTCTAGATATTGTGAAAAGAAAATTAAAAGAATAGCATGCATAGCACCTAGTGAAGTTCTCAAGTAAACTAAACAATAATATTTATATACTTCATTTATAAATAAGACTTATTATGGGCGCTATAAGTTGGAATGAATACAAAGACCGGATAAAAAGATATTGCTGGTTTAATAAGACTGAAACACGCGATTTCATACTAATTGTTTTATTCTTTGCATTTGTTTTATCTTTTGATAAATGGGGCATAGGCAAGTTTGATGCTGCAGACGGCATAAAGAATTTCTCCATCTCTTTGATTATTGTTTTTCTTTCTGTTTTTCTGCACCACATTGTTCAACGTCTCGGTGCGATTTATTGCGGTTACAAGCCAGAGCAAAAGATTTGGTGGTTTGGTATTTTAATCAGCGTACTTTTTTTGATTTTCTCTAATGGCAGGATTCCTGTTTTTGCAGGGAGTTTTTTGATGATTCATATGCTTACTGGCCAGCGTATTGGAAAGCACAGATATGGTCCTAGTCTCAGGACATTTGGCTATATTGCCATGTTAGGCCCTTTGGCAAATCTGCTCTTTGCAGGCGTGCTAAAGATGATTAATTCAGGCATTGGCTCTCCTTTTTTGGATTTGATGATTGGTTTTAATTTGCTGTATGCAATCTATAACGCAATTCCTTTCCCGCCTCTAGATGGGTCTCGAATGATTTTCAGTTCCCGGCTTGCGTACTTTTTCTTTGCAGGCTTGATGCTTGGTTTTATTTTATTGATTTATGTTCTCGGTCTTAGTTTGCTTGTTTCTTTGATTATTGCTTTCTTGTTGGGCGTGATTTGTTGGATTGTGTTCTTTTTGATGTTTGAAAGACACTGGACCTAAGCAAACAGCACTGGTCACTGGCCATACACGCAAAAGGTATTTAAACTAATTTTTATGCAGACATATTATGCGCAGTGATTTCAAGCCAAGGTTATATCAAGAAACGATTTTGTCTACTTGTGTTGAAAAAAATTGTTTAGTTGTTTTGCCTACTGGCATGGGTAAGACTGCTATTGCAGTGATGCTTGCAAAACAGCGTCTTGCTAATTTTCCAACATCTAAAATCTTGATTCTTGCCCCTACAAAACCATTAGCTAAGCAGCACTTGAATACTTTCAAAGATTTGCTGGATTTTGATGATACAAAGATGGTCTTGTTTACAGGAGAAGTTCCCCCTAAAGCAAGGCATGAATTATGGGAAAATGCACAGATTATTTTTTCAACTCCTCAGGGCCTGGAAAATGATGTAATCTCTAAAAAGGTTGATTTGCGCGATGTCTCTTTGATCGTTTTTGACGAAGCCCACCGTGCTGTCGGAGACTATGCTTATGTCTTTATTGCAAAACAATATGACCAGCGTGCTAATTTTCCCAAGATTTTAGCTCTAACCGCCTCACCAGGAACTGATGTTGAAAAAATTACAGAAGTCTGTCAAAACCTGCACATCCAAGGCGTTGAAATCCGGTCTGATTCTGATTCAGATGTTGCAGAATACATCCAGGATGTTCAAATGAAATGGGTCAAGGTAGATTTGCCCCCTACTTTTTCAAAAATTCAAAAATTTCTCAATAATTGCATCAAATCTAAGATTTCTGAGATGAAAAAGTATGGCTTGGCAAAAAGTATAATGTATAACTCTAAAAGAGAATTGCTCGCTCTGCAAAAAACACTGTATGCAAAAATGTCTTCTGGTGACAGGGACTTTTCTGTTTTAAAGTCGATTAGTTTGCTTGCAGAAGCAATGAAAGTTCAGCATGCTCTGGAATTATTAGAGAGCCAAGGTATTTCAGCCCTGAATTGCTATCTTGACAAGATTTTTTCAGAATCCAAAACCACAAAAGTTAAAGCTACTCAAAACTTAGTCGCAGATATTAATTTTAAATCAACACGCATTTTGACTCAGAAATTATTTGATGCAGGTATTGATCACCCTAAGCTTGCCAAAGTCAAAGAAACAGTTGCAAAAGAATTTCAGGACAATCCAAAATCTAAAATAATTTTATTCACACAATACCGTGATTCTGCCTCTAAATTATTTAAAGACATCAAAAACATTCCAGGTGTTTTTCCCGTTGTTTTTGTTGGACAGGCAAAAAAAGGCAATTCTGGTTTGAGTCAGAAAAAGCAGATTGAGATTTTAGATGAATTCAGAGATGGCCTGCATAATGTTTTGATTGCAACCTCTGTTGCAGAAGAAGGCTTAGACATCCCCAAAGTCGATTTAGTTATGTTTTACGAACCTCTCCCTAGCGCTATTCGCACAATTCAGCGTCGTGGAAGAACAGGCAGATTAGAAAAAGGCAGAGTTATTGTTTTTCTTGCAAAGAATACTCGTGATGAGGGTTATCGCTGGGCGTCTTTTCATAAGGAAAAAAGAATGCATAAAATACTGGATGATTTAAAGAAAAAATTAAAATTAAGGATTGAAGCCCAGCCTAAACTTGCAAAGTTTTGTGATAATGTTCAGGCAATAAAGATTTTTGCAGACTATCGTGAAAAAGGTTCTGGAACAATAAAAGAATTATGCGATTTAAACGTAAACCTTAAGCTAGAGATGCTTGATTCTGCAGATTACATTCTATCCTCGAGAGTAGGGGTTGAAATAAAAAAAGTAAAAGATTTTGTTGACTCTATTGTTGACGGAAGACTGCTTGGCCAATTAAAAGTCCTGAAAGAAAAGTTTGAACGCCCGATTGTCATCATCGAAGGTCAGGAGGATTTATTCTCTGTAAGAAATGTTCACCCTAATGCTATCCGCGGAATGCTTGCCACAATCGCAGTAAGCTATGGCATACCAATCATTCACACTAAAGATTTCAAAGACACTGCTAATACTTTATTGGCAATGGCGCGCAGAGAGCAGGAAAAGAACAACGATAAAGATTTTTCTCTGCACACCTCTAGAAAACCCCTAAATTCCAAAGAACAGCAGGAATACATCATCTCAGCCATGCCTTCTGTCGGCCCTTCTGCAGCCAAAGAACTCCTGAAACATTTCAAGTCTGTCAAGAATATCATCAATGCAGATGAAAAAGAACTAAAACAAGTCAATAAAGTCGGGGACAAGATTGCTAAAGCAGTCAAGGACGTTGTTGAGAAGGAATATTCTGATTAATCAATCAATTCTTTATGCGCATTCACAAACGCTTTAATCGATCTATCAAATGTTTTCTCGATTTCTGGAGGAAATAAGCATCCTGGCATCTCTCCATTTTCGCGGTGATGCTTTATGCATTCACAGCACATTCCTTTTCTTGGACATCCTGGATAAGTGCAGGTACAATCTTCTTTATTTTGTTCTTTTTGGCATTCCATTTTATTGGTATTGTGCAAGTATTGTCTGCAGTATTTCTGGATTTGTTGACATGAAGTATATTGCAAAGCCCCAGAACACAAGCATGAATAAAAAGAATAATCCAATTGGTATGACATACATCAGAATTGCTTTTGTTTTGCGGATTTTATGCAGACTCATTGTTCCGATTATCAATATCACAAGTCCATATATGTAAGCAATAAACCCTAATACCGGTATCCACCCAAAGAGAAACTGAGGTGTTCTTGAATAGACGTAAAGCTGGTATGTTTTAACATAATCTGCTTTGCCGCCAAATATCAATATCCACGCATGCAATAGGCCTGCGACAATAAAGCATGCCAATAACCCTATCAAATATCCTAGTAATTGGTTTAATATCATCCATCCTGAGTTATACTGTAATGTAGGTATGTTCAAGGATAAACTAGATAGTATTTGTTGATACAACGGCAGCATTAACAGGCTGAATAAAAATCCTACTACTGCGCTAAACAATGACAATATTGCAAAATAAATAAAAGCCTTTTTGAATCCTTTTTCTTTCTGTATTCGCTGGAAGAATTTCCGTGGTGCTGTTAGCACGGCTTTTATTTTTGTTAGCATTACCATACTGCCTCAATATTCGCTGTTCATTTTTAAAGATTTTGTAATTCAGTATGTGCATAGCGCCTGGCGAAGTTTTCCAGCATACCGTCTATTCAAAATAAATCTGAGCATAGTCAACAACATAAGCGAAACGAAGCGTGCTATCCACATACGTAATTCGCAGGCATTCTACAGATTCGCCCCACTGGACAACTGCCACAGTAACTAATATATACTACCCCCTTATTATTTATTTAGGGGGTAATATGGTTATTCATCTCAGTACACTGTTAAAGCACTATAAAAGAAAAGATGTTCGTGATGCTATTGTCAAGGCTGCTGAAGACCGGGAAATAGCAATAAAATTTGGCGATAAAGGCTTTGGACGGCGTCCAGATCTCCTAAAATACCCTAAAGATGTTCTTGAATTTGCAAAAAAAGGCGCAACTTCTTTTCACTGTTCTGAAGAATTGTGGGTAAATCCACTGCAGCTAAACCCAAACCTAAAGCGTGCAGATATGGATGACATCAGAAAAGGCTGGGATTTAGTACTAGATATAGACTGTCCAGAACTGGAATATTCCAAGATTGCCGCAGATCTTTTAGTGCAGGCTCTTAGGCATCAAGGTATTAAATCTTTATCTGTTAAATTTTCAGGCAATCATGGTTTTCATATTGCAGTTCCTTTCAAAGCTTTTCCAAGGATAGTTCACGGAAAACCTACGAGAATTTTGTTTCCAGAAGGTCCTAGAAAAATTGCAGCCTATCTAGGTGAGATGATTCGTCCGCATCTTGCAAAAAAATTGCTGGCCAAAGAAAGCATGAAAACAATCTGTAAAAATATTAACAAGTCTTTCAAAGAAGTTGTCAAAAACGGAAGATTTGATCCTTTTGAAGTGCTGCAGATTGACACGGTATTAATAGCAACAAGGCATCTTTTCAGAATGCCGTATTCTTTTAATGAAAAGTCTGGTTTAATCAGTATTCCAATTAAGCCAGAGGACATTTTAAGTTTCAAGAAAAAAGATGCAGAACCGAGCAATGTCAAAGTAGATATGGATTTGCTGGACATAAAACCCAAAATTAATGAAGCAAAAAAGCTCATAATTCAGGCATTTGATCACAAAATCGAAGAAGAAAAGATTGAGATGAAGAAAACAAAAGAATTCTCAAGTCCTGAAGATGCTGTTCCAGAGGATTATTTCCCGCCATGCATAAAAATAATTTTGCAGGGTCTGAAAGACGGCAAAAAACGTTCTTTGTTTGTTTTAGTTAATTTTCTCACTAGTTGCGGATGGGATTATGATAAAATTGAAGAACTTCTCACTTCCTGGAATGAAAGAAATGCAGAGCCTTTGAGAGAAGTTCTGATTAAAGGCCAGTTAAGATACCATAAAGCTAACAAGAAAAAACTTCTCCCCCCTAACTGCGGTAATCAATCCTATTATCAGGATATGCATATCTGTAATGCAGATAATTTCTGTCGTAAAATCAGAAACCCCGTCAACTACGCCATTCTAAAGCAAAAGTTAACCAATTTAACCAAAAAGAAGAAAAAAACTAAAAAAGCTAAAAAAGCCAAAAAGATTAGCGTACCTATCAAGCAATAGCAACCTTTATAAACAAACCCTGGTTTCTTAAACAAATCTGACTAGCCTGAAAAAGAAGCGTTTCAGTACAATCGTCGGAGGTGGAGAAAAACTCCTTACTTCTATGAAACGTTTCAGTAGGGTCTCGGTCGGTACAATAGAGGTCGCTAAAGTAAAGTATCCTATTCAAAAATGCCAACAAAAAGAAGCCCAAGGAGAGGAAGTATGCAGGTTTGGCCTAGAAAAAGAGCCAAGTCAATCATAGCTAGAGTAAGATCCTGGGTTACATCTAAAGAAGCAAAACCACTGGGCTTTGCAGGCTATAAAGCCGGCATGACCCACGTCCTGGTGACTGACAACAGACCTAACTCAATAACAAAAGGCGAAGACATCAGATTCCCAGTAACAGTGATTGAGTGTCCCCCGATGAAAATTATCGGTTTTACACTCTACAAAAAAGACGCTTACGGTCTTCATGCTTCTTCTCAAATTCTCGCTGACAAACTCGACAAAGAGCTTGCAAGAAATTTCCCATTACCTAAAAAAGCCAATAAAAAGGCAGACAATATAAAAATTGAAGAATATGTCGAATTAAAACTTCTTGTTCACACACAGCCAAAACTTACAAACATAGGAAAAAAGAAACCAGAGGTTTTTGAATTAGGTATTGGTGGTGATTTGAATGCCAAGTTTGATTATGCAAAAGCAAATTTAGGTAAAGAAATCAAGATTGAAGACGTCTTTAAAGAAGGCGAATTAATTGATACTCATGCTATTACAACAGGAAAGGGATTCCAAGGTCCTGTCAAGAGATTTGGTGTTGCTATAAGACAGCATAAATCTGAAAAGACAAAAAGAGGTCCTGGCTCCCTAGGTCCCTGGCACGGCACACTTAATTATAGAGTTGCTCACGCAGGTCAGATGGGCTTTCATCAGCGTGTTGATTATAATAAGTGGCTGCTAAAAATCAGCAATAATCCAACAGAAGTAAATCCTAACGGCGGATTTATCCGTTACGGCATTCTAAAAAACAATTACGTTCTTGTCAAGGGCTCTGTACAAGGTCCTGCTAAAAGAATGATAAAGCTTATTTCCGCAATCAGGCCTAACAAGAGAATACCTAATAAAGTGCCTGAAATAAATTATATTTCAATAGAATCAAAACAATAAAATGGAACTAAAAATAGTATCACAACAAAACACTGAAGCTGGAAAAAGAAAGCTTCCAAAACAGTTTGAAGAGCCTGTTAGAAAGGACCTCATCAAGAAAGCTGTTGAAGCTATTCAATCTCATAATAGACAGCCATATGGTGCTGACCCTAGAGCAGGACTAAAGCACAGTGCAACGTTGAGCAAGAAGCGTAGGCAATACAGAGGTTGTTATGGCCACGGTATCTCAAGGGTT
>JAHWHT010000091.1 GCA_019323135.1 Candidatus Woesearchaeota archaeon | reverse complement strand
CTGACTCTGAATAAGTGCTGTTATCTTTTGGATAAGACCGCCCGATTGTAACTCGTGAAGCAGGTATTTGTTTCTCTCCATAAAACGGTTTTAGAGGTATCCATCTTGCTTCTTCATATGAAATGTCTGCAACTTGTTTTTCAATATCACTTAATTTATGGTCTGCAATAAAATAATCCACTTTTTGGTATTCATCATAAATCACGACTCTTTTGTCGCCTAATTTCTTGCCTTTCATTCTATCAGAAAAGCTTCTTGCAGGATCACTATAGTGATGATTCATCATCACTAATTGTGCTGAACTTGCAAATTCCCTGAGTTCTTTTTTAGTTAATCGTTTAGCATTTTGTAACACAAATCGCTGATATATCTTGCCATCTTGTGAATAGAACTTAGCATCAGGGATATCTGTGATATCATGTGATTCAACTTCTCCAATCCATCCTTCACATTTGCCTAGGATATGCTCTTTGTTTAGCAAAGTGTCCCAAAACGGCCTGTCAGATCTCACAACAACTACTTTGTCATCTTGTACATCTAGCTTATCATTTTTTAAAGATTCAAGCATGTCTATTGTTTTTTCCAGTCCCTGCTGAGACCCAACTACCTCTATGAACTTTTCCCAGTTCGGTCCTCTTTTTTCAGGAAGGTTTAATTCTTCTTCAGTTGGATGATTATAAAGAAAAAATTGATACATTTTCAGAAGCGCAATTTTATTTGTAATGTTTACTAATCTATCTGCTAATTCTGGTGATTTCTGTCTAAGGTTCTCTTGCAGAGTTTCAGGTTTTTCAACAACATTGCCTTGTTCATCAAGAAAATATTTCATACTCAGAATAAAGCTAAAGAACCTTAAAAAGCTGATGTAAATAAACTCACTGCTCTTCCAAAGGTATACCGCTTCTTTCTAAGCAATCCAAACAATAACCATGGGTAAAACGTTTATAACCTTTTGTTAATATTTCTATTTCGCCTTCTCTCGGAATCCATTTACCATTTGGTCGTACCGCACTGCAGTCTGAACAATAAGGAAGAAGCATACCATATTTGCGCATGATTATCAATAATTGAGATGTAGTAAATCCTTCTAACTCTTCTTTTTCAGGGAAAAGGTGCTCCATACTATACATTCTATTATGATTAGGATTTACCTCTAACACTTCCTGGATTCTTTGTTCTACTAAGTCATCTAATTCCTTTATTGTCTTCATGTCTTCACCTACTAAAGACTCTAAAAAAAGGGAGCCCCTATATAAACATATGTTAAGTAGATTAACGTACAATATAAAGAAATAAGTTAAAAAAATAAAAATTTATTCACAACTTATGTTTGCTACTTGCTGCACAACTTCATCAATTTTTTGCGAAAGTTTTGCTTTTGCTTCTGGAGCTAAATCATATTCTTCTGCAAATACCGCAAGCCATTCTTTTAATTGCCTTATTGCTTCTGCAGCTCCTTTTACATCTGGTTTATCCATTTTATCACCTTTTAATATTATACTCTAAACGCCGGAATACTAATATAAAAGCTTTTCTGAACTCAAGACCAATGATTTCAGACATAGTCTTAAAACTCACTTGCAAAAGAAAACAAATCTGAAACAAAATCAATTAAAGAATCAAACGAAGCGCACTATTGGAATTAATATGCTACTTTTTGGCCCTGCAGTATTGTACACTTGCAAGGAAGTTTTCTGCTTGCTTTTGTTAATGCAGTTTTTCCTAAAGTAAGATCTTTTTTATTTATTCTTGTTGAGAATACTGCTTGTCCTTTTTTCAGTCTTGCAGCAATACCAATTACTTTACCAAATGAGTGTGCCATACCAGTACTCATTCTGTCTGCTCCTGCACCCGCAGCTAATGGATTTTCTCTTAGAACATGATGCGGATATACTCTTACTTTCAGATGATATCCTGATTTTCCCAAGACTTTTTCCAATGCTCTATTGCAAGTCTGTCTTGCTGCTTCTAGTGCATTATCTCTTATCTGAAGGTCTGATCTTACGACAAGATGCAGTGATGTCTCGAATTCTTTTGTTGCATTGCCCATATCAAATCTAACAACTCTGCATACAGGTTTAGCTCTAACAAATCTCTGCTTCTTATACTTAGAAAACCTTGTGTACGGTCTTTCAAGTTTCCTATAAGCAACTGCTTTTCTTAATCTTGCCATGGACTAAAGAATTGATGGTTTGTTTTTAAAGGTTGCGTTTTTTATAAGAAATATACATCAAACAAGTTTATAGTCGAAAACCTTCCGAATAACCTACAGCAAAACATATAAAGAACAATTTCTAGATAATAATCAACCAAAAACTTTATATAATATCTTACTTTTCTTACTAGTAAGATGAAACTGCTTGAAATGAAAACCGCAACAATAACAGAAAAAGGACAGATTGCCATACCTAAAGATATTCGCAAGATTGAAGGGTTTAAAAAAGGGCACAAAGTAGCGATTTTAGCATTTGAAGACCATATAGAGCTAAGACCATTAGAACAAGTAAAAGAAAGACTAGATTTCAAAAAAGAAAAAATACTGCCTGCTTTGATGAGCGAAAAAGCATTAGCAAAAGATTGGCTAAGCAAAGAAGAGGAAAAAGCATGGAAAAACTTATGAAAGGAGATGTAATCGTAATACCTTTTCCTTTTTCAGACTTAACATCAAATAAAAAAAGACCTGCATTAATTGCAGCAGCATTAAAAGGAGATGATTTCGTTCTCTGCCAGATAACAAGCAAGAGCAAAAAAGACAATTACGCAATCTCACTATCAAATAAAGATTTTGAACAAGGCAATCTATCAATACCAAGCATGATAAGACCAAACAAACTATTCACTGCAAACAAATCATTGATTGAGTACAAAATTGGTTCTTTGAAAAAGAAAGAAATAAACAACGTATCTGAAAAGATATGTGAGATATTCAAGAAATAAATTTCTAATTGTGGAAATCATTAATTTTCACGAAAATTGGAAAACAAAATTTTCCAAATTCGCAAAAAATATTTTTTGCGAAACATTTATAA
>JAHWHT010000090.1 GCA_019323135.1 Candidatus Woesearchaeota archaeon | reverse complement strand
TTTCCATTCCGAATTGGGTTTGCCTTGGAATATATTTTTAATTGTGTCTGCAAATGTCTCTAAATGATTGATTCGACTTTCTAAACTATCTTGTGGTTTATCAGTTTGATTCTGCATCTTCGTCCTCTTCTATCAGTTTTTTGACTGCGAATTCCATAACATGGGACTTATTTCTAAATTGTCCTTTTCTAACTAATTCTCTCATAGAAAGCAATGTCTCTTCATCTAGAGCTACACTTGTCTTGTGTTTCATGTATTACCCTAAATTACCCCTGGTTTATAAAGCTTTTGTTTATTTACTACTAAATAGTGGTTAAATAGCTCTAGAGGGGGTGATTTCAAGGAATTCGGGCGTTTGAGAGCTTCTACTTTAGAATAAAATATGTCTAAAAACAGCGGTTTTATGGCCTAAGCAGGAATTTCTACAAATAATTGATACACTTTCTTATTGTATAATTCATCTGGGAAGCCAAGTGTTTTGAAGGCTTCGACATCACAGTCATATAAATCAGTTCCTTTGAATACGCAGACATTAAAGACATATGTGCCTGGTTTTGTTGATGCGCTAGAGTAGTCCATTGCGTTGTTAACTGTGACAGAAATAGGAATTAGCTTAAGCTCGTTTGATTTTAATCTATATGGGCCTTCTGAGTATAGCATCCAGTTTTCTCCAATGAAAAAAGGATCTGCTTCTAAAATCTCTGTCTTTCCATCTGGCTCAAATGCTTTATGGAAATTAGCAGCAACTGTGAAAGACTTATCTGCTCCGACATTTCTAATACCTAAACCAAAAATACCGCCATTGCCTTTACTTATTGTTTTTTTATTCAAAGGAATAGCAACTAAATCGCCAGAACGCAGTAAAGATTCAATCTGATCTTGTGTAGAACGCTCAATCTCTCCTTTAATCTCTTCAGCGCCAGTAAAAAATTGCTTTAGGAAAAACATAGAACCAATAAAAATAACAATCGTGATAATTATCAAGACAATCATTGTTGCAGAAAGCTCAAAACCCTTTTTGTTCATTTTTTAGTACCTGGACTTATCAAAGTTATTTTACCAAGCGGCTTAGTGTAACTGCCTTTTTTGACTTCACTGTTTTGAGTGTATTCATACCAGACTTTCAAGATGAGACTTGGATCAGATTCTGGAACATGCTGTAACGGAATGGTTAACTGTGTGCTTTTAGATTCGCCTACAGAAGACAAAATTAGATCTGGTGAAGCAGAAGCAATCTCTAACGTACGATCAAACAATCTTATTGCGGTTATTTTGATGTCGCTAGTGTCTTCTTTTTTGTTGTATAAATTAAACTCTAGTGTAATCTTGTCTGTATTGACATTCAAAGGATTCTTGTAAATATAATTATTTTGAAGATGGAATGCATTCAAATTGCGGTCATCAAATAGAGATTTAGATTCTTGAGTGACGCCTGACTTTAACTGCGCAACACATGCATTGTTAACACAGACAAAAGTAGTGTGTGTTCCAGCATCTCCTTCACAAGGTCCGCAATCTTCTGGACAGGTGCAGGGGTTTTCTGCTGCATCGCAAATAAAATTGCCACAAGTATTAGGAATTGGGCGATGCTCACACCTGAAATTAGTTGATTCATCACAAACATCTAGAGTTCCAGGATTGCCATCATCACAACTTTCTGGACAAGGATATGGCTTAGATGGTTTTATCCAATCTAGAGTGTAACCTCGATATATTTTCCGCATGAGAGGTTTTTTTGCTATTGTTCCTAAAAGATATTCATAAGTAACTTGCAATTCTAAATCTGTAAAAGTGCCGGAACTTTCGGTTGTAGGAAAATTAAGAATTAAATCAAATTCCACTTCAGAACCAGGCCAAACCTGTTTGTATACATCTTTGCTGGCTAATGGAACAGATTCCCTGTTTTTTTTCCCAACAAGTGCAACTTTAGTTATTCTACGGTCTGAAATTTTTGGATTGCTTGTCTGAACAGGCATTCTAATATTAAAAGTATCTTTAAGTACATTAAATGGTTTATTGTAAGTAGTGATGAGATCAAATTTATCATTATCTACATATATATCTGAGAGCGAGACAACCTGCTCAACATCTGATTCTGAAATAGTTTCTACACACTCTTCTCCAACACAGCTTAATTTGAAAGGGCCAGATATTCCTGCACACATTCCGCAATCAATCTCGCAGTTGCATTTAGTTTCTCCTGTTTCGCAGATACCATTGCCGCATTCATTAGGAATGGGGGTGTTAACACATTTATTATCTAAACAAACACTGGTAAAATGAGGTTTTAGACAGTCTGCATCTGTCTTGCACTCTGCTTTTGAACATCCTTGCAGAGCTATTATACTAATTAATAATAAAAAGAAAAAAAATTTGGTCTTCATCTGATAAACTCAAATTCCTTGATGATAAACCAAGCAAATAGCACTAACACTACTGCTCCTGCCACGATATACCAAATCCCTGTCTTGAACGTATCTGTAATTGAAAGGTATAAACCAACACCAAGAATAACCATTCCTATCCATAAGAATTTATCCAAAACCATTTTCATGACTTCAAATTCTTCTTTTTCTGTCATTCTTCTTTTTACTTTAGCCATATTATCACCTTATGTTACTTTGATAAAAAATTGTTTTGACTGGTATGTGTCGCTTGGATCCATTGGCCATGATGCTGAAGCACAATCAGTGTCGCTCTCTGCTTTATAGACATTGAATTCCATCAAATAAGTATCTGGAGCAGTTGCAGCAATCTGCAGTTTTATTGGATATACTCCAACATCGCCTGGCTTGATATCAATTTCATCAAACATGCTAAACCAAGTTCCGTATTCCGGAGTCATGCCATCAACGTCCTTTCCTCCTACTAAACTAGCTTCGCCGCCTGGACAAGAATTGTCTGGTTTTAGCGCTCTTACACATTTTACACCCACTCTAAAACATATAGACGATGCGCCCTCTTTAGCAGAAGCCGTGTTCTTGATTCCCACATAGAATTCTTCTGGTTTTCCAATTTTTGCATTAATCTCTGCTCGATTGAAT
>JAHWHT010000013.1 GCA_019323135.1 Candidatus Woesearchaeota archaeon | reverse complement strand
ACCAACTGGCTGTGCAACAGAAGAATGTTTTTTAGACCTTGCAAATAAATGCAAAGCCGCAACATATACTAATATAATAGATGGAACTACAATACAATATAGAGTAAATAACTGCGTATTAAAAAAAACAGTATTAGATGTAAGTGCAGATGAAATGCCTGAAATAATTAAAGCATTTAAAGACAAAAGTATGACTTGCTTATACGCAAAAGATGATTTTAGCCCAGTGCATATTTACACATTATCCGGAATGCTAAATACTTGCGAAGGAGAATTGAAAACAGCAATCCTTCCGTATACTCTGCAATAGAAACCTAAATAAAAGAATAAAAAATCAATCAGCCTTGTAAACCAGATCTCCTTCTTTGACATCTTCAGGAGTCTTTATACCAACTTCTTCCCCTTGCTTGATTTCCTCAACATCGGTGTGATGACTCTGCATTGACTCAAGAACCATCTCGACTTTCTTGCCATGCCCCCCGATGCTGATTTTGTCGCCTTTTTTTATAGTTTCATCTGCCTTAAGCACAGCGACACTTATCTTAGGGAAAAAACGAGTTATTTTTCCAATAGGTTTTCTTTCTTCTGACATAAAATCACCTGATAACTAGTTATAGAAGATTTTATTTAAAGTTTTCGAATCAATAACTCTTAGCAAACAAAGCAACAGATTTAGCTTTCTTTCCACAACGACAGCATTTCTCAGGAATCTTTTTAGGCTGATCAAAAGGAATGTTAATGCTCTTAGCTCCACCAGATTTATCCTGAATCCATTCTTCGCACTCTGTTTCTTCGCACCAAGCTGCTTTAACCATTTTTTTGTCTTTTATGGCTTTTAAGAATTCTTTCCAGTCTTTTACTTGGACAATATTATTTTTCAAAGACTTTTTTGCGGTTTCTAGAAGATTCTTTTGAATATCTTTTAGCAAGGATTTTAATTTAGTGTTGATATCTTTTACTGGAACAAATGCTTTTTCTCCAGTATCTCTTCTTACCATAACAACTTGTTTTTTCTCAATATCTTTAGGACCGATTTCAATTCTGACAGGAACACCTTTCATCTCCCAGTCACCGTACTTATAGCCTGGAGTGTATTCATCTCTATCGTCTAGTATTATGTCATAACCTTTGATGCTGGCTTTGATTTTATTTGCTGCTTTCAAAACTTTTTCCTTGTCTTTCATATAGATAGGAACAATAACTGCGTGAGTTGGAGCAACTGCCGGCGGGATAACCAATCCTTTGTCATCTCCGTGGAAAAAAATCATCACTCCAATACCTCTGGTTGTAATTCCCCAAGAGTTTTGCCAACCATACTGTGTTTTTTCATTTTTATCCAGGAATTGAATATTAAACACTTTAGAAAAATTCTGTCCTAAGAAATGTGAAGTTCCTCCTTGAATAGCCTTTCCAACTGGGAGAAATGTTTCTATGCTTGTTGTGTAAACCGCGCCTGCAAACTTTTCTTTTTCAGATTTCTTACCAGTAATCATAGGAACAGCATAACAATCCTCAAATACTTGTCTATATAATTCTATTATATCTAGCACTTCTGCTTCTGCTTCTTTTTTTGTCGCAAAAACAGTGTGACCTTCCTGCCATAAAAATTCTCTCGTCCTCAAGAAAGGAACTGGATTCTTGAACTCCCATCTAACAACATTTGCCCATTGGTTAATTCTCAGAGGAAGATCTCTGTAAGAACGAATCCATTTAGAGTAAGAATCATACATTATTGTCTCTGAAGTAGGCCTTACTGCAAGTTTTTCTGCTAATTTTGTATCTCCAGAATGAGTCACCCAAGCAACTTCAGGTGTGAAGCCCTCGACGTGCTCTGACTCTTTTTTGAAAAACTTCTCAGGAATTAATAACGGGAAGTATGCATTTTTGATTCCTCTTTTCTTTAACTCTTTGTTAAAATACTCCTGCACTTTTTCCCAAATAGCATAAGATCTTGGTCTAAGAACCATACAGCCAGAAACTTCAGTATAATCTGCCATCTCTGCTTTTTGAATGACTTGAGTATACCATTCACTAGAATTATCTGACTTTTTAACAGTTATTCCAATGTCTTTCTTTTCTTCCTTTTTTGCCATGAGAAAAAGTTAATCATAATTGTTTATAAATGTTTTGCTAAAACAATAAATACTCGGCAATATTACACAAAAACATGAGAGCAGAATGTACATATGTAAAAATATTCAAGTATCATGAGAGTTTGGATGCGTTTGTTGTTACAGACAAATACAAAGACCTTGCAAACAGACTGGACATTGGAGAGTGGAACCCTGTTGTCTGGATAGGGAGATTTTTTGCCCTGGACAATGACTATGGAGAGCATTGGTTTGATAACTGGGACGAGAGAGAAGCAATCTCTGCAAAAGCAAAAAAACAAGGACTGGAACAAGAAGAAGTGATGATAATCCGACCAACCAGTTTTAAGAATGGCTATGATGGGCCCTGCCGTTCTGACGAGCAAAGAAAAAGATTCTGGACAGACGTCTTAAAATCATTACGATTAAGCCTGGACACACTTTTTAACGAGGCAAGAGCAAACTATCGAGAAGATCCTGACAAAACAGTAAAACATTATTCTAAATTAGAACTAACAATAAAACAGATTAAAAAAGAATATAAGGTTAGTGATTGAATTAATTCTAGAAAAAATGATAATATGGGGCTACCCGGATTTGAACCGGGGTCACCTGGTCCCAAACCAGGAAGGATGGTCCAAGCTACCCTATAGCCCCCTGAGGATAGAACAAGATATTTGGGTTCTATTTATAAAGTTTTTCACAAAAAGACTTTTAACTCGAAAATTATTCGGAAAAATCTAGTAAAAACATATAAAGAATTCTTACTGTTTAAAACAATAAAATGAGTGAATTGACAATATATATTGACACAAATATATATTTAGACTATTTTGATGGAAGAACAGATCGCTTAAGACCTCTTGGTGAATTTGCATATCAATTACTAAAAAGAACTCTGGAATGTGAATTTAAAATAATCCTCTCTAGCCTTGTGCTTAAAGAAATATTTTATAATTCATATGAAGAAAGAATCAATAATTTTTTGCCAGACTTTAAATCTAAAAACAAAATAATCAAAATAACCGCAGACGCAAAAGATATTAAAAAGACCAGAAAGATATGCAAAGAAAGAAAAACTGACTTTAATGACACTCTTCATGCGGTTCTGGCTCATAAAATAAATGCAGATTTTTTTGTCACAAGAAACTTAAAAGATTTTTATAAATTACAAGATTTTGTTCATCTCAAACTTCCTGAAAATTTATAATCCTGCACGATTAAATAATTCTTTTTGCTTATCTAAATTTTTTATAAGTTCTTCAGCGAGCTTATCTTTTACTTCTTTGGTGAATATTTTTCTTTCCTTTCCTTTTGTAGAACCCAAATTTTTATACAGATTAATAAAAGCTTGATCTTTCTTTCGCTCTTGAACAGAATGTCTTATTGCATCTTTGATAAATTCTTGAAAATTAGCAAAACCATCTTGTTCTACTAATTCTTTTCCTTCTCTGTAAAGTTTTTTAGGGAGCCTAACATTAATTAATTTTGTTTCCATTTAATATCACCAGAATATCATTAAGATATCAAAAGTATATAAATCTTGCGGTATAAAACAATACAATTGCTAATTATTAAAAAAATATAAAATGCATATTAAGAAGATAAATTAACTTATTGTTTTTTCTTTAATCGCTTGATTTCTGCCTTTTGACGTTTTTTTTCAAGTTTTGAGAGTTTTTTAGAAGGCTTTGAAGGAGAAGATTTTGTTTTTCTTTTTTTTATCCAGTTGAGAATCTGCAGGGTCAAGGACTTGCCAAACTGGCCAATGATTCCTGCTATGAAAACAATTATCGCCCATTTGATTACAGTTATTGCGATTTCGTTTTTGATTTCCATTTTGATATTTGCGTTTTTTAAATACTAGGAATATTAACGGGCCTGCTGGGCAAATTTTTAAAAAAAAATTTGATCAAAACAACCCGACACAAGGTCGTGAGCGCAAAATTGCTTTATTACCTTTGCTTTGCGTTTTTTGAATATTTGGAATATTAACGGGCCTGCAGGGAAATTCGACTGGCGTCGAAATCCTTGTCGACTTCGCTGCCAAGTATTCGAACCCTGATCAACTGGTCTCTTCTCAAACTGAGCCGAAGCCAGCCGCACTTTTTGGCTGCTGCCAAAACCGGCAAAAAACCAGCGGCATTTTGCAGTATCCAGGTTATGCTACAGGCCCGCAATGTAATAATACATAACAATAAATCTCGCATATAAAAAACTATTGCAAAAAGAACAAGACTGCAAAACAAATTCCCAATAGTGTTAAATATATTCACACAGAGAAAAACACTCTTGTTTCTGCGAAAATTTGAAATACACAGTATTTCAAAATTCGCCGAGAAACAGTATTTCTCTGCGAAAGATTTATATATGAGAAAAGTAGAATTAAAGAAAAACAAAGTAAATTTGTTTAGAGGTGAAACCAATGGACAAAAAAGAGACACATGTAATCCTTCTAGGAATAGTAGCGATACTCGCAATTATCGGACTTGTAATGTTATTCAAGACTGTAATAAGCGGAGAAGTTGTGCGCGCATATTACCCATACGCATATAGTTATTCAAATACACAAGCAGACCCATGGCCATATGCTACAGGAACACCTAAAGGTGGATTAATGGAAAAACCATCATACACAGCAGGAGTAGAATCTGGAGAAATACCAGTATCACAAGGAAGATCAATATTTGTCGACCAGTACGGTGGCGGAACAGTACAAGAACCATACTACCCTGACTGGAACAGAAAAAGACAACCTGAATTAACAGATGTTGCTGAAAAAGATTTATGCAATGCAATATCCCGACTAGGAGAAGTGCCTGAAGGATACATCTGGGGCGCAACATATTCTGACTTGAATAATGGAAGATTGTACAACAAAAAATGCGTTCAGAATCCGAGAGTAAACCAACCTGGCGGAACAAATGTACCATTCTGCTGTACACCACCAGCATCACAATAAGTGAATAAAAGAGGTTAGTTGTAATGGAACAAAAAGAAATAAGTCTAGTAATTTTAGGCGTGGTTTCTGTTATAGCTGTTGTTGGTCTCGTACTATTGTTCAAAGCAGCAATGTCTGGGAACATGGTACGAGAATATCCTCCAACAGTATTACAGACATCTTACCCTGGAATGACAGAACAAATAGAAGTTCAACAACCTTGGTATTATTTCTCAAGCAATAATGCAGGAACAATAGATAATATGTTTCGCGAATGTACAATGCAAAACAAATTAGGAAAAGTGCCTGCAGACTTTATATTGGGAATAACAATCGATCCTGCATCAGCAGGAATAAATCCAAGAGAATGTGTAGCAGCACCGGTTGCAATAACACCTATAAAATACTGCTGCATACCACCTAGACCATAAAAGAGGCAAAAAAATGGAAGAAAAACGTACGGCATTAGTTGTTTTAGGAGTAATCGTGATAATAGCTATCTTTGGACTAGTATTAATGTTCAAATTATCAGGAACTGGCGGAGTAATGGTGCAAGGTTCAAAAACATATGCAAACACCAGAGGAAATCCGTTCCCATATTACCAAGATGCATTACACAGCCTACCTATACAATCAAGACAATCTTCTGGACAGACAGACTGGGATTGGAGAACAGCACCAGATCACACATATGGTGCAAAAATGGGAAGATGCGCAATACTAGCAACACCAGAAATAGGCAAAGTTCCTCCAGGATATATACTAGACTCCAGATTCCAAGAGAGTCAAGGCAGAGATTGTATAAGAGTGCAAGACTCCCAAGACGGGTACTGCTGTAAACTTAATCAATAAAAGAGGTTATACAAAATGGAAGAAAAACACACTGCATTAGTGGTTCTAGGATTAATAGTCATACTAGGAATAATCGGCTTGGTACTTATGTTTAATTCTGCAAAAACAGGAGCCGCATATGTATCACATTATGAATATGCAGGTTTTCCTACAGAACAAAGAGGCGCATTCCCTTATTACAGAGCAACATATAATGATGTAATAGATACGCCAGGATATCAGCAAAGAATGCCATCTCCATACGAACAAGATTGGGCCTGGAGAAGAAATCCTGAAAACACATACGGAGCAAAATTAGGAAGATGTGCAATACTAGCAACACCAGAAATAGGAGAAGTGCCAAAAGGATATACATATGATGCAAATTACCAGCAAGCAATGACAAGAGGCATGGATAACTGCATAAGAGAACAAAATTCTCAAAGTGGTTGGTGCTGTACACCGCCAACAAACACATACTAAAAATAATCAAAAAATCATAAGAGGTTAGATAAAAAATGGAACAAAAAAACGCAGCATTAATGATTTTAAGCGTAGTTGCAATAATCGCAATAGTAGGATTAGTGCTTTTCTTTAAAGGAGTACAAACTGGCGATGCAACAGCTGGAAGAGGCGTAAGATATGGAATGCCGCCACTACAGAAAATAGTAAACCCTGCAATGTTATGTGAGCAAGCAGCAAAAGAAGGCAAAGTGCCAGGAATGTACACACTAGAAATTCATTCAGCTCAAGGCCTAGCAGAGAGAGGCGGAATGCAATACTGTGCAAAAGCACCAGCTTCAATCGCACCAGTATTATACTGTTGCCACCAGCAAAGACCAGATTAAGAGGATAAAAAAATGGAAGATAAACACACAGCATTAGTTACATTAAGCGTGATTGTGATTTTGGCTATATTAGGATTAGTATTGATATTCAGTACCACTAACACAGGATCTGCAGTAGCATCTGCTGGTCGCAATTCAATGATACCATATCCAGGAGGAGTATACCATCCAAATACGTACACGCTCCCAGTAGTTCCTGCAGCACCAACTGCAAGAGAAGCAAAACCATACCTTGAACAACCAAGCTATACAACTAGAAAAACAGATCCAACACTTACAAGAGTATATCTTAGAGGAAAATGCGGCATACTAGCACAACACGGAGAAATTAGTCCACAATACACCTGGGATGCAACATACCAACAAGCAAGAGCTAAAAGCCCAGAAAAATGCATACAAGTTGAAGGCTCATTAAAAGGCACTTGCTGTGTACCACCAAGCAGCCCATAAAATTTAAAGAGGTAATAAACATGGAAGAAAAAAACACTGCGATAGTAGTATTAGGTCTCGTAGTGGTGATATCCATAGTCGGTTTAGTAATATTGTTCAATACAGCACAGACAGGCAAATCTATAGCGTCTGCAGGACACAATTCAATGGTACCATATCCTGGCGGCGTAGTAAACGCACCAGCAGCAAAATATATTGTGACAGAATCACCTGGCGCAGTAACTGCTGGAGATGAAACCTGGAGACAACAAAACACAGCTTCTGTAAAATACGGAGAAAAAAGACAGAGTTGTTCAGCCCTGACATATGTTGGAACAGTACAATCTGGCTATTCTGAGGATGCAACATACAGCCAAGCAGCTAATAGAGACTGCGTATATGTTGAAGGATCACCACTTGGATTTTGCTGCAGGAAATAATAATGGAAAACAAATTCGCCCTTATGCTATTAGCATTAGTTGCTTTAATTGCAATAATAGGGCTTATATTATTTTTTAAGACAAGCGCAACAGGACAGTATGGCTATAAACCATACACTTTACAAGAGACACTGCATTGGTATCCATACTCCGGACAAAGAACAGTTAAAGGCGGCGTCTCAGTACTTCCATTTGAAGACGCAAAAGTATCATTATCACAAGACGTGTATGAAAGAACAAAACGCGACGCATACAATCAACGAGCACCAACAAGAACATATGTAGCAAGAAACAACTGTGCTGCAAATATCGCTTTAGGAACAGTACCTGAAGGATACACAGAATCAGCAACGTACATAGAGATGAAAGAGAGATATTACCAAAACTGTGTACCTGCACCAAGAATATTAAACAAAACACACATAGAATATTGCTGTAAAAGGCCGAGGAACTAAATAAAATGGAACAAAAAGGACTAAGCATATTGATTCTAGGAATTGTAGCAGTAATTGGATTATTTGCACTAGTATTATTATTCAAAACAGCAATGACTGGCGCAACAATCCATGAAAAACCACCATTCCTTTACATGTATGATATACAACCACACTCAGAACCAGGAATACAGAGACAGAGTTCAAGATCAATATATGAACTTCCTGTGAGCGAAGAGGTCGGAATCGTCAAAATTGAAAATAATCAAAAATATAATGATTGGCCTGAAAATTTATATTCACCAAATTGGCCTAATGAAATACCAAGAGGTAGATAAAATGAAAGAAAAAAACGTAGCATTAATGATTTTATGCGTCGTGGTAATAATCGCAATAGTAGGATTAGTATTGATGTTCTCAAACACGGCATCTGCAAGAGCATATCAAACATACCCTGGCGGAGTAATGCATCAGACTACTGTAAAAGAGAGTCCTGGAATGCCTATGCAGTCATATAGAGCACCATTAGAAGTAGAACAAAGTATGCCTGGTTACCGAACACCATATCAAACAGCATACGCAAAATAATTGTTCAAAATGGAAGATAAACACTTATATCTTATAATATTGTTAATTATATTAGTATTTGCCGCTGTTGGCATAATACTTTTATTCAAGACAAGTAATTCTGGAGCAGCAACATATATAAATAGCTGGGGAAAAGTTCAGGGAAGGCCAAGACCTGGAGACTGGGAGTATCAAGGTGCACAGCCATACAGTAATACTCCAAGAAACATGCCTAATGGCCAGACACAGCAAGATACATTTGTCATGCCCAGCGCATATCAATAATAAGAGGTTAAAAAATGGAAGAAAAACACACAGCATTAGTGGTTCTAGGATTAATAGTTATACTAGGAATAATTGGACTGGTACTTATGTTCAACTCTGCAAAAACAGGAGCAACAGTGGGCGGGGGAGTGTATATGTATCCTAAATCACCGTTCCCTTACACAAGACAGATTAACAAAGTCACTGAAAATCCTGCAGCATACGGAGTACAAACCGAAGCACAGATACCGACATATGGTGGAGCAAGCAGATTCTTTGGCGGATCGCAAAATCCAGGCGCAGAAGAAGCCGTAAGCCAAGGATTTGTATATGCAAGAGACCCTGAAAAGAAAATACACCAAGTGTTTACATCCTGCACAGGACAAGTTAACATAGGTGCCATACCTCCTGGATATACTCGCGGAGTATCTGTACAGCAAGCAATGAGCATAGGTTTAGATAATTGTGTCAAAACACCAGAACAAATTTCTAATTTTGCATTTTGCTGTAAAGAACCAGGGCAAACAAGATATTAAAATTTTTTATTTTTTTAATTTAATAAAATAAAGAAAAAGTTATTTCTTTCCTAACGTGATTTCAACAGTACTTACTCTCACCTGTCGTCCTTCGTTATTCTCAAACTCTTCAGAGTCGATTTTAATGTCTTGAACATGAACATTGCCTGTTAGAAACCGCTTTGAGGCAACTTCAGCAACATCAACTGCTCTAGAAATAAACTTTCCTCTCGCCTTAACAATCACAGATTCAGCACCTTTAGTCGTGAACTGCATTACAACCCCAGTAACATAGTTCATAAATGGCTTGGCACCAATAAAAATTGAGTTATCATCTGCCATTACTCATCCCCCCGTTGTTTTAGTATTCTTCTTTTCGCTTCACTAACCTTGAAACATAACCAGCAATACAATTCCTCATCTTTTTACTAGGTCCTTTTAGGAATTGCTCTACTAATTTCTTATTCTCATTAAAGTCTTCTTTCAAGACGTCTCCACGCTCTTTCATGAGCTGAAAACCGAGTCTTTTAATCTGTTTAGTTTTGATTCGCCCCATAACACAGAATAAGTAGAGTATGGATATATAAAGGTTTCTATTTACAGTATGTGCATAGCCCGCTTTGTTTCGCTTCGGTTGTTGAGTAGGGCCAGATTTGTTTTAAACAGACTGTATACTAGAAAACTTCGCTAGGTGCTATGCACATACTATTTAGACCAGAATTATAACTTATTTAGTTCATTTAATAGCTCTTCTGTGGACTCTTTAGAGATTGGTTTTGATCTAGGCCTAGGCTTTGGCTGAATAACAGGCTTAGGTTTTGGCTTAGATGCTTTTTTAACAGCAACCTTAGCTGCAAAAGACTCATCAGTGAGCCTTTCTGACTTTTTACCTGGCTTTGCAGAGGTTTTTAAGTGTCTGGAAAGGAAAAACAAGTAAACCAAAACAGAGACAATCAAGGCCAGCAATGCTGCACGCACAAAATTTCTGCTATTGATTAGTTCTTTCCAAGGATTAGCAGAAGGCTCTTCAACAACAACAGCAGAACCCTCAACAATATGCTCTTCTTTCTCAATCTCTTCAAAAGAAGGAAGTTCTTCTTTTAATTCTTTCTCAAGCATGTCTGCAAAAGGAACTACGCAAGAAGCAGATTCAGCAGGTTTATTCTCTGTTGTTCCGCAACTGTTTGCATCAGTACAGATTCTTCTCTTAATACCCGCAATACACGCACCCCAATTACCGCAAGACCATGATTCAATACACTCTCGAGGAGGATATTGTCTTGTAGCTGCGCCGCCACCACCTCCAGACGGCGTTGGTGTCGGACCAGGACCGCCAAGAAGCGTTATATTAATCCTGCTAGTGTTTATTGCACCACTTTCATAAATAGTAAAAAATGCCCAAGTATCTCCAACATTGCCATTAGGAACAACACTCCAAGTAGAATTACATGTCTGTCCAGGAATCAAAGAACCTAAGCAAGCCTGATGAGAACCATTTCTTGGATTCTGACCTGTTGTGTAGAAAGGCGAACCAGCACCCATAGGTATAATTCCTTTATGACCACCAAAGAAAGATTTAGTTCTTGAAGTAGACGAGCCATTAGTGTTATTCGCATTTACAGTGCAGTTATGATCTGATGTTGAACTTACTGTGAAATTAGACGAAGTATAAATATCGCCTGCAGCAGTAGAGCCAAGCAAAATGCTAGAACCATTAGGAAACGTTATATTGAAAGTGACATTAGCAACAGTTCCTGCAGTAGTAACATTAGCAACACATTGCACTGTATTTGTTGTTATTGGATAACTTGAAGGCGTTATTGATATGCTGTTTATATTTATGCCTGGAGCAGGAGGAGCGCCGCCACAAGAATTGTTGAACAAGCGAACCATACCTTCAGTATAAGTATTATTCATCAAACCCGCATAAAGATAAGACTCGTCACAATATAAAGACTTATAGAACCAAGTAGACTTATTAGTTCTGTCTGCAACAGTAAAATTAGTTTTGTTAATTTGAATCAATGTTCCATTTGTCCAAGCACTATCCAAGCCGCCTGCATAAGCAAAATTTGGCCCGCCTTCTGAACTTGAAAGCAAAACAGCATTTGAAAAAGTTCTATTGATGTAAACAGAATAATTAGACTTATGCCAAACCAAATAACAAGTATTAGCAAAATCATGGCTTACTGCATAAATATAATTGCTATCCTGACTGACTGACTTGATATTGCTGAATGGACAGGTTCCTAAGACAACCGGCGGAATAGTAAAATCTGATGTGTTATATACATAAACATTGCCATTATGAGAACCAGCATATAAAGACTCATTATCAACAGCTAAAGCTCTCACAAAATTACCCGGGTCTGTAAGATTAGTCACACCCGGGAACGAAGGATTAGTCTTATCAAAAACAAAAACCTGATTTGTCCACTTAACACCAGCATATAAATAATTTGAGTCACTATCAAGCGCCAGAATGTCAAAAAACAAACCAGTTATGTTATAAACGCTGGCAAAAGGCGTAACTAAATCAGTTCTGTTCCAAATCAATATATTTCCATTAGACCCGCCTGCATAAATGTAATCATTATCTGCATGCATAGACAATAAACTACTAGTATCATTAAGAGTGGTGTAAAGATTTAAGCCAGTCTTGTTCCAAACGTATAACGAATTATCTCCACTTGCAGCATAAATAAAATCAGAATCTGCATAAACAGAATGAACCGCGTTAGTAGGATCTGTCAAGTTAAGCAAAGGTCTTAAAGGATCTAATGCAGCAGTGTTATTGACACATTCCCCGCCAATACAGCCGATGCTAGTTGTGACAATGAAAGGATTTCCATTGGTTACATTCTGACTTGCAGTCAAAATTTGCGGATTAGTCCAATTACCAAAAGGAATAGTGAAATTCTCTGTTGCATTGCCGCTCAATGTTCCAAAGTTACAAGAAGCAAATAAACTCCATTGCCCGCTATCAAGAATCTGAACATCAGAATTATTCAATATCATCCAATCACCAACAGAAGTAGTTGTTGAGTTAGTGAAGAAAACTGTTCCGTCATAAACATTAGTCAAGATAAAATTAGCACTAAGCGCACCAGTACAATTAGCTCTCACCATTGTTATGTTGTCAAAGAATTGAAGGTTACTACAATTAGTGAAATTATTAGGGAGGTTTTTCGAGCATTGAATGCTTGCAGGACGAGGACTATCAATCACTACATCGTTGCTCTTAACAGTGCGAGAAAGCAAAGTCCCATCATACGCATTAACGTCACAACGCCAGGTATCTCCGACGCTAGTTAAAGTATAATTAACTCGGCTTACATTCTTAAGAATGCCAGATGTTTGATTATAGTCATAAAATCCTTTGTAGACTGCCAAAAGCATCCTTCTTCCGCCGCTGTCAGGGCTTTGTCTTCCGCCGATAACAGGCTCTCCCCACATATTAGTCTCAATACCCTGGCCCACTTCATTAACACCAAAATCACCAAAATGATGCCAAGCAAAAGTGCCGTTAGAATAGAACTTAACTGTATAAATGTTACTGCCATTAACTCCAAATGCTTGTGTAATGCCAGTCGTGATTATGTTATCCTCATAATCAACAACCAAATCTCCAAGGCTAGAGGATGAACCTCCTGTTGAAGAATTCCATAAAGGTCCCCCTGTTGAATTATATTTGAAAACAGAAACATTTCTACTGCCGCCAAACCAGACAGTTCCACCTGCAATAACATTGCCTTGACTATCCAAGTCAATACCTGAAAAACTAAACGCGCTTGACGTGCTCCAAACATTAGTCACATTCCAAATCTGATTACCTGCATTAGTATATTTAAAAATAGCGCCTTTGTTGTTAAACCGCGCCCCCAGTGTGACATTATCTGCGCTATCTAGAACAATGCTCTGGCCTCCATCAGTAGTCGCACCGCTATCTAAAACACGAATCCATTGATAAACTCCAGCAGAATTGAATTTAGCAAAATAAAAATCAAGACCATTCACGATGCCAGGATCATTTCTTGCACCCGTAACAAAAATATCATCATTGCTGTCAACTTCAATGTCGCTGCTATAAATCTTGCTAGTGCTTGCAAATGCAGTAATATACGAAAGATTCTGGCTCCAAAGCTTTGTTCCATTTTCATCATACTTAATAATTAAAACCTGTTGAATGGTTCCAAAAGCAGGAATATTCCTAAAGTCAGAGCCAGTCACAATAATATTATCATTGCTATCAACCGTGACTGCAGAAGCAACTGTTGTAAAAAGAGACGGAGGCTCTGAAATGTTCCATAAGAAAGTTCCATTCTTACTATATTTTACAGTCTCCCAATGACCTTCAAGGAATCCTGTTATTATCATATTTCCTTTGCTGTCAATCACCACATCGTTTGCTTCATCATTAGATGTGTTAGAGCCATTGTAAAAAGACCTGTTAAGGATATCAAATTGAGGAATATTATCCTTGAAGAAATATCCATGGTATGTTATGTTGAGACTACTGTTCTGCGTTGCATTAGCATAACAAGTCAGGTTTTCGTTTGTGAAGTTATTTCCAAAAGTAGAATTTAAAATTGCTTGGCGCACGACTACTGATGCAGGAGTGACTAATGGGTGAGAATCTCCACCGTTTACGATTCCATTGGATATGCCTGTCCAGGGTAGAAGCGTATCACCTAATCCGTCACCATCAAGATCTATTCCGTTATAATTTCCCCAGAAGTTGCCGCCCAAGAAAGGCCCGTTGATTATATTTGTGCCAAGAGTCTTTGTAATATTCCAGGAGTTTCCAGTGCTTGCAGCGTCTGCATACGGAGGGTCATCAAAATAGTTGTTATAAATAAAGTTATTATCTGAATTTGTAAGATTAATACTCCAAGTATGATTCCGAACAGTATTACCTGTCACATTGTTTCCATTTGAGCCTGCTTCAATAATAATTCCTGCAGGACCATTATTAGTAATGTTGTTATTTATTATGAAATTGAAACCTTCCTGCCAGAAATGCACTCCCGATATTGTATTATTGTAAATATCATTGCCTATAATCCTATTATCTGTTCCAGGACCTCCTGCAGCCTGAACAAGAACTCCGTTTCTTTTATTGCCGTAAATGGTGTTATTGATAATATCATGATCATCCCAGCCATTGTCAATCAACACTCCATTACCAGAGTTATTGTAAATCGTGTTCTTGAAAACAGAGTTATTAACATCAAAATTAATATCAATACCATCATCACCATTACCCCAAATAATATTACCAGAAACATTGTTATAACCACTGCCTAAATCTATGCCGTCAGTAGAGCAGTTATAGATTGTGTTATTCTTGACTTCATGATATCTTTGGTCAACCCAGATGCCCATTCCTGAAGATTGCGTCACATTGTTGAACTCTACAAGGTTATACCTGGTTCCTGACATCAAGATAGGACCGGCATTAACCACTGTATTATTTCTAACTGTATTATTCGCGGCTGTGAGAACATTCTCCCTATCTACATATATCGCAAAAGCAAATCCTGGCTTTTCACCCTGTATAAAATTATTTGTTACAGTTGTGTTATGAGACCTCTTGACATGAATCCCTCTATTTGACCCAAAGAGAGACAGATTGAAAATCTTATTATCCTGTATTGTGTTAAAGCGAGAATTAACTTCGAGAAGTATTCCTTCGCCAGTCAAATTAATCGTGTTATTAGTGATGTTATTATGATATCCTGTAAGAACACGCACGCCATAACTGCAAT
>JAHWHT010000012.1 GCA_019323135.1 Candidatus Woesearchaeota archaeon | reverse complement strand
AAAGAAAACGTTTTAAAGGATGACTCAAATCCTTATTAGAATTACATCGCGAGGTTGATATATATGAAAGTAAATGAACTGCAAGACAAAGCAAAAGTTGAGGAAATAATACTTAAGATTGTAGAGAAAGAAGAGCCAAAAGATGTTCGCGGCGGAACACTGAAAATGTGTAATTGTGTTGGCGAAGATGATACTGGCAAAGTTGTAGTTACTCTATGGCAGGCAGATGTTGAGAAAGTCAATGTCGGTGATACAATTAAGATATGCAAAGGTTGGGCACAAATGTATCAAGACAAGATGCAAGTATCTTCTGGAAGATTTGGAACTCTTGAAGTTGTTGAAGGCGGAGCAGCAGAAGCACCTAAAGAAGAAGCTAAAACAGAAGAAGAAACTGTTGAATAATTTTTTTATTTTTCTTTCTTTATGAAATATCATCAAATAGTGCATCAGGGGGGTAATTTAATTGCAGCTAATCATGTTGATAGCAATAAAATTATTAATTATGAAGATTTAGTTCCGGTAGAAAGTCCTAAAGAGTTTTTTTCTCAAGTTCAGGATGTTTATACAGAATTGACTGAGCTTGTCAACAAAAGTTTCCCAGTTGTTGAGCAAGATGGAATAATTGCGAATGCTTTTTTAGATACATATTTTGGTGAAACATTTCGTGGTAAATTTGATGACGTGAACGGTGATGATATTGGAAGTGTTAGGGCAATACAATTTTATTATGTTCCTGCGATAGATAAGAAATAGATTTCTGTTGATTTTTCTAATTTTGTCTTTTTCCCCTTTTCTATATTGCCAATACAGGCTCTCTAGCTAGCGAATTCTTCATTTTACGCGAATAAACCGAAATCTTTATATACTTTAATGAATTATAATTCATTATTGGTATTGAATAATGATTCAAATCGACCAAAAGAGCCGATTTGAGGTGGTGAAAAAATGCCAGCACAAGATGGAACAGGACCAGAAGGAAGAGGTCCACTGACAGGACGAGGAATGGGTCCCTGCGCAAGAGGAACAGGGTATGGCAGAGGATCTGGACAAGGCTTTGGATGGGGCCGTGGACGAGGATTTAGACGCGGTTTTGGAAGAGGGCTTGGAAGAGGTTTTGGATGGAGTATGCCTGCATTTGCAGAAACTGCATATGAACCAACCAAAGAAGAACAAGCACAAATGCTTGCAGAAGAAGCAAAAGCAATAGAAGAAGAGCAGAAAGCTTTAAAAGAAGAATTAGACTATGTAAAGAAAAAGCTTAAAGAATTTAAAAAATAGGTGAAGCAATGCTTGCAGACAACACGCCAAAACAAGCTGTATTTAAGGCAGCTAAAGCAATATGGCGAAGCTTTCCAATACTTTTTGGAGCTATGCTTCTTGTTGCTTTAGCAAATACTTTAATTCCCAAAGCTGCATATGGATATGTGTTTTTCAAGAACGCAATACTAGATTCTTTTATAGGGAGTGCTGTAGGAAGTGTTCTTGCAGGCAATCCTATAACTAGCTATATAATTGGCGGTGAATTACTTGCTCAAGGAATCAGCATGACAGCTGTAACAGCTTTCTTGGTTGCATGGGTGACAGTAGGAATGGTTCAGCTTCCAGCAGAATCAATATTGTTAGGCAAAAGATTTGCAATAACCAGAAACATTGCAGCATTTGTATTTTCAATATTGGCTGCAATAATCACAACTGCAATACTAGGTGTACTATGAGAAAAAGCGAAACAAGCAGAGCAGGATGGTGGTTTTTGCTAGTAGTGATTTTAGTGTATTTGCTTGTAGGTTTGATAAAACCAGCAGTAATATTTCCAAGCCTGATTTTTTTAGGGGGAATATTTCTAAAGATATGGTGGGTTTTCTTATTTGTATTTGTACTGCTTTCATTCCTGAATTATTATGTTCAGCCAAAACATGTCTACAAATATCTTGGAAAAAGCTCTGGAGCAAAAGGTTGGATGATGGCTATTGTTGGAGGAATAATCTCTACTGGTCCGATTTATGTGTGGTATCCTTTGCTTAATGAACTGCAGAAACATGGAACAAGAAATGGATTAATTGTGGCATTTTTATATACTCGCGCAATAAAACCTGCGTTATTACCTTTATTGATATTTTATTTTGGATTAACTTATACAGTTGTATTAACTATTGTAATGATTGTTTTATCAGTAATACAAGGAATAATTGTTGAAAAACTAATTGAGGTGGAAAAATGAAAATAGCAATCGCGTCAAGCGGAAAAGATGAAAATGCACCAGTAAGTCCGGTATCTGGAAGGTCAGAATTTTATTTGATATTTGAAGACAAAAAATTAATTGAAGTAATATCAAACCCTTTCCAGCATGGCGGAGGCGGAGCAGGTGTAGGAGTTGCACAAATGCTTGCAAATAAAGAAGTAGAAGTTGTGATTAGCGGTAAATTTGGCCCAAATATGACTGCATTTCTGGATAATAAAGGAATGAAATATAAAATTGTGCAGAATAAAACTGTTAAAGAAGCATTGGAGGAAATCTAATGCCTAGACCTAGATTATGTAGAAGAGTACGGTTTATGCCAGGCATAACACATTTTAAACCTGCAGGAGTTCGGCTTGCAAAAATGCCTGAAGTAATATTGAGCATGGGGGAATTTGAAGCATTACGGCTTTGTGATTTTGAAGAAATAAATCAACTAGAAGCAGCAAAAAAAATGAAAATATCCCAGCCAACACTTCAAAGAACCTTGGCTTCTGCGAGGAAGAAGGTTGCAGACGCATTAGTTAATGGAAAATCAATAAAAATAGAGGGAGGATCACATAAAATGGTAGTGCCAAGAGGGTCTGGGAAAGGATTGAGAAGAGGTATTGACTCTGGACTGGGCAGAGGAAGACTGGGTGGTACTGCAGGAGGGCCTATTGGAGAGTGTGTTTGTCCAAAATGTAATACGAAAGTTGCGCATATACGCGGAACACCTTGCGCTAAAAGAAAATGCCCAAAATGCAATTCTGTTATGGCCAGAGGATAAAACAAAATTTCATAAGATTTAAATATCTGAAACAGAGATGATGCAGACATGAAAAAAGTTAGCATATTAGCAATTTTATTATTTTTGGTATTAGTCGGTGCAATATTTATTTTTGCAACAAAAACAGAATCAGTTGATGGTGCTGTAATAACCGGCGAAAAAGTGCTAATTTATGAATTCTATGGAAAAGGATGCCCGCACTGCACAAAATTGAATTTATGGTTAGAAGAAATCAAATCCAAATATCCTGATTTAATAGTTGTTCAGCATGAAATTTATCAAAATAAAACAAATAGAGAATTATTAGTTAAAATATCCGAAGCATATGGCGAAAAAATGGGGGGCGTTCCAACTATATTTATAGGAGAAAAAAGAATAGTTGGATTTAGCGCATCACTCGGAGATCAGATTGAAGAAGAAATCAAAAACTGCTTAGCAAATAAGTGTATATCGCCTATAGAAAAAGTAAAAGACCATTCAGTGACTATAACTGCAGATGACGGTACATCACCAATAGAAAATCCTGAAAAAACAAAATTCAAAGAACAGATAACTGTTGGCGCAGTAATTTCTGCAGCAATAGTAGATGCAATTAATCCTTGTGCATTTGCAGTGTTAATAATTCTGCTAACAACCATACTTGTTGCTAAAAAGAAAAAAAGAGCATTGTACGCAGGACTGGCATTTACATTATCCATATTTTTATCATACTTTTTGATGGGCTTGGGTCTTTATTCTGCAATACAAGCAGCAGGATTGACACATGGATTTTATTTTGCAGTAGCGATACTTGCAGTAATGGTGGGCTTATTTAACTTAAAAGATTACTTTGCTTATGGCAAATGGTTTGTAATGGAGGTTCCAATGAGCTGGAGACCTAAATTGCAATGTATCTTAAAAGGAGTAACCTCTGTTCCAGGAGCCTTTTTGATAGGATTTGTAGTAAGTTTATTTTTGCTTCCCTGCACATCAGGACCTTATATTGTAATATTAGGCTTGTTAGCAAAGACGACCACGCGAAATTATGCACTTCTACTATTAGTTTTGTATAACTTAATTTTTGTAATGCCTATGCTGTTGATAACGTATGCAGTATATTATGGCTTTACAACAACAAAAAAAGCAGAAGAATGGAGAAAAAGCAAACTGAAACTGCTTCATTTGATTGCAGGTTTGATAATATTATTGCTAGGTATTTGCATGCTAATATCAATCTGGCTAGGATATGTATGATAAAGCTTAAATATTAGAACAAGAAATATTCTCTTTATGAAAAAAATAGGTGTACTAGTGAGTATAATGTTGTTGGTTGCAATATTTTTGGCAGGTTGTACAAACACAACAGTTTCAGATGTTGTTGAAGAAATAGAAGAAGATAATGGTGTTAAAGAAGTTGTTATCTATGAATTTTATGGCGCAACATGTCCACACTGTAAAAGCATGAATGCCTGGTTTGAGAAAATTAAATTAAATTACCCTGATTTGCGTGTTGAGCAGTATGAAGTTTACAAAAACGCATCTAATAGAGCATTTTTTGAGGAGGTAGCTCAAGCATATGGCAAGAAAAGCGGCGGAGTTCCAACAATATTCATTGGAGAAAAAAGGATGGTAGGATTTAGCAAATCGCTTGGCGATAAAATCGAATTAGAGATAAAAGCTTGCCTAAATTCTGGATGTATCTCTCCAAAAGATAAATTAGCCCAATGAACACTCAATTCAGAAAAGGATTAGGATTCGGACTAACGTCTGGAGTGATAACTACATTAGGATTAATTGTAGGTCTTGATGCAAGTACTGGATCAAAGTTTGTGGTAATATCTGGAATAATTGCTATTGCAATAGCAGATGCTTGCTCAGATGCCCTTGGAATGCATATTTCTGAAGAATCAACTTATAGAAGGACTGCTGCGCAGATATGGGATGCAACAATGTCTACCTTTTTCTTTAAATTTGCTTTTGCACTCACTTTTGTGATACCCTTTTTATTACTTGAGATTCAAACTGCTTTAATAATTTGTATAACTTGGGGTGTGCTATTAATAACTGCATATAGCTATCATTTGGCTAAAAAAACAAAAGTAGCACCACATAAAGTGATTCTAGAACACGTATTGATTATGGTATTAGTGATTATACTTACGTATTTTGTAGGGAAAGGAACTGCCTTAATTTTAGGTGTTTAAGTAACTTTGATGGGATTAGTATGTGCATAGCACGCTACGTTTAACTTCTGTTGATGATTGTTGTTTAGATTTGTTTTAATTAGGGTGTATACTAGAGAACTTCGCCAGGTGCTATGCACATACCACAATTACAAAGGTTTAAATATCATTTATGAATTGTTAGATATATCAAAACAGAGGGGTGTTTTTTATGAGCGATAATTCGGTGGAAACAAAACCTGTTTCAAGAGTTTCTGTAATTGATGAATTTGAGTTAGGAGATTTATTGCCAGGCGGAGTTGCATTTGAGATTCAGGTAATAGAGAGAGCAAATCCTCGCACAATATCTGAAGGGGAAGTTTCTAACATATATACTGCTATAACGCAGAGTGTACGGATGGCAAAAGTTGCAATGCCGAAGAAATTTACATATTCTAGTGTTAGAGAACATTATGGTCTTTAAATTTTTATTTTTTTAATTCTTACTTAACTTTAAATATTGAGTTTATCTAGTTTAATTTATGGGGCTTAATGCAAAACTTATTGATAATTTTTTGAGAATATACACAGCGGAATATCCTGAAATTGTCGAGAGCTTGAGGAGGATAGAGGAAGCATTGCAATTAGGTTCTCCAAGAGTTTTATATGCTTGTTCTGGCGATGACATGACTCCTGCAAAAATCTGGCCTGCAGAAAACATAACTTTTGTAGATCAACGCAAACCCTTGATGTCTATGTTGAGCGAAAATGGATTAAATGCAATAGATTGTAAAGTTGAGGATATGTCTGATTTAGGGGAGTTTGATGTTGTTTATGTTCATAATAGTCCTGCAGAACTTGACAGGCCGATAGAGATGCTTGTAAAAGGCGGATATGTGATTGGAAATAATCGATACAACTTGAAAAAAAAAGCTGAAAAACATTGTGTCTTGATTGGCGCAACAAGAAAAGAAACAGAGGGATATTGGTCTGATGCTGGCAGAACCTGGTTTGATGACGACCCATCTGGTTTTTTTGAGGAAATTCACACTTTTGAAGATTATCAAGAGCATGTAACCCCTGAAATTAGAGCAACAGTTGAGAGTATAATGCAGGAGAATCACATAATTGAGAAAGCTGCATTTGAGATGCTGCGAAGAGGCAGTTTTCAATTTTGCATAAAATATGGAGAAGTTTTTGTGTATCAAAAGAAGTAACGTGTGTTCTTGAAAATATACCTTCTACTGTGTCTAAAAAGAAACTACAAATATATTTAAACTAGCACTGTTTTGTATATTTATTGATGGATAAGAAAGACATAATTACTATAAATGAATTCAGTGTTGATGAAATAAACGAAATTCTTCAAAAAGCAGAAGACTTAGATAAGTTAACTGCAGATAAAAAATTAGAGATATTAAGAGGGAAAGTTATAGCCTGTTTGTTCTATGAGCCTAGCACTAGAACTAGAGACAGCTTTAAGACTGCAATATCTCGATTAGGGGGAAATATAATTGGTTTTGATACTGGGAGTGCAACGTCTGGCAAAAAAGGAGAATCTCTGCATGATACAATCAAAATGTATGACGGATATGCAGATTTGATTGTGATGAGGCATACAAAAGATGGAGCAGCAAAACTAGCCTCAGAAGTTGCAAAAATACCTGTAATAAATGCAGGAGACGGCAAGAACCAGCACCCTACGCAGACACTGCTTGATCTTTATACAATAAAACAAATACATGGAAGCTTGTTTAATCTTAATGTTGCTTTGGTGGGAGACTTGAAATACGGCAGAACTGTTCACTCTCTGGCACAGGCATTGAGCATGTTTAACTGCAAAATATTTCTTGTATCTCCATCAATCTTAAAGATGCCAGATCATGTCTTAGAAGAGGTTGGCAATTACACAGAGTGTGATAAAATTACAGATGTTATTAATGATGTTGATATATTATACATGACAAGAATACAGAGAGAACGATTTGCAGATGAAAACGAATATCAAAAAGTGAAAAACATTTATATGTTAAATACTGCGATGCTAAAAAATGTTCGTCCGAACATGAAAGTAATGCATCCTTTGCCAAGAGTAAATGAAATTGCAAAAGAGGTAGATGATACTCCTTATGCGCACTATTTTGAGCAAGCACAGAATGGAGTGATTATAAGAATGGCATTATTAGGAATGTTATTAGGTGCAAAATGGTAGAAAACAAAGAGATAATCGTGCAGAAAATAGAGAAAGGGATTGTGATAGACCACATTCCAAGATTATGCAGCTCAAAAATAATCAGAATACTTGATTTATACAATAAATTTGAGTTTTATACTGGCATAAACTGTCACAGCCATAAATTAGGGAAAAAAGATTTTATCAAAATAGTGAATGGCGATGTAAGCAATGAAGAACTGAACAAAATAGCATTAGTTGCACCTGGCGCGACAGTCATGAGGATAAAAAATTACGGAATAGTTGAAAAAATTCCAATAACTATCTTAGAAGATGTGGTGAATATTGTAAAATGCCCTAATGCTGGCTGCATAACAAACCAAGAACCGTATAATACCACACATTTTATTAAAAAAAGCGAGAAGCCGCTTAGAATTAAGTGCAAATTCTGTGAACGGACGTTTAAAGAAGAAGAATTAGAGTTCTTATGATAATTCTTGCTTAAGTTTGGCAATAAATTCTAGTGCCTCGTTTTTCGATCTATTTTTTGCTTTGATTATAAACTGTCGATGTTCTGGTTCGTCTGCAAAAATATTCATGCACATAGTATTTATCTTGTTTCTTAGCAGATCTAAACTTGCTGCGTGAGCTTTGTTTTCATGACCAAATAATTCTCCCAAAAGCGGACTTGCTTTTTGTTTAACAATAATTTGTGCTGCTATGCGGTATTTTGCAGCATCTTTTTGTTTTTCTTTGAATTTAGGATTTTCTTCGCCTAGTTCTGCTGCCAAGACTACTGCTTCATTTTCTTTTTCCATAAAAAATACTGCTTGCGTATATGCTTTTATCAATAGCTCTAGAATCTGCTGTTTCAGAGCATTCATATTTGTTGAGATTTCTTCTTTATCCATGGTATCACGAAATAAGCCATAACTGCTCCAAAAATGATTATTACCCAGAACAAATTCCAAGTTATGACTCCTGCTGCAGCAAGAATCATTCCTAGAAGAACTATTACTGCACAAGTTCCGCCTAAAATCTTTATTGAAGTAGATTGAAAGTTCATTTTACAGTGTTTAGGGCTTTAATAGCAACCTCTAATTGTTTTAGTGTTGGTTCTTTTGTTGTTAATTTTTGAGTCCAGATTCCTGGCTTTGTTATAATTTTCATTAAAGCGTTTTTGCTGTGCTTTGAAGCGAATTTGGTTAATTCATAACCAATGCCTGCGATTAGTGGAATGAATAAAATTCTTAATGGAATGTTAACATACCATCTAGGGTCTTTAATTAGTGAGAAAAGCAAGATACTTACTACGATTACAATAACTAACAGACTTGTTCCGCACCTGATGTGCTCTTTAGGGTATTTTTTTGCATTTTTTGGTGTTAGCTTTACACCTGCTTCATAGCAGTTGACTGCTTTATGTTCTGCACCATGATACCTGAAAATCATTTTCATGTCTGCCATTAGTCCGATTAATACTAGATATAAAAAGAAAATGATTATTCTAAAAATACCGTCGATTAAATTGAATAAAAAATTAGTTTTCGTTATGAATAATTTTGTTAAATAGTATGGTGCGATAATGAAGATTAAGATAGTTGCTGCAAAAGAGATAAAAAAAGTAATGCCCATTTCTTTTTTAGTTATAGGATCATCTTCGCCAGACTGCTCATTAGCAGACCAAGCCAGAGCTTTTGTGCCTAAAACAAGCATTTCGAATAAATTAACTACTCCTCTTATTATTGGTGCTTTTAAGACAGTGTATTTATTTGAAATCGGTTTGTACTTCATGATTTTTGTTGTGATTTTACTTTTTTTTCTAACAGAAACTGCTACTTTTTTGCTGGACTTCATCATGACGCCCTCAATCACTGCTTGTCCGCCGATATGTTTCATAAGACTGCTTTTGATTGCCACATTTATAAATGTTTGGCTAGAAACAGAGAGAGTTGAAGTTAAATGACTCAATTTGATTCTATTGCAATTTTTTCCTTGTGTTTTCAAGAAGCGATTTTATTTCGTTTAATTTTTCTGTATGAAGTTCTTTTCTTGTAGCAGGCATAGAAATTAATTGGTGTTCAATCCAGCCGAGAATCTTTTTAATCCTTGATTTTATTTCCTTGATATTCCCAGAAAAATAAACGTATTCATTGATGAGATCGCACATTGCCTTATTAACATCTTTATGCTTTTCCAACTTTTGTTTGAAGCTTTCTTTCCAATTATCTTTTCTGGTTTGGAAATAGTCTTTCATAATTTCACCTCTTCAATTTTAATCTCTTTCCAACTTTTTGAGATTTTATTAAACACAAAAAATTTTTTTTCATCCGGGCGTTCATAAATATAAATTAACCTATAATCTGGATTAATTTGATTCTCTCCGACTTTGACTAATTCAACAACCATTTCCAGTTCATCCTTATCAGGGTGATACCAAAAACTAGTATTGTTTATTACTTGAAATTTTTCGCCATTAATTTCAATAACGTCCGGATTCTTGAGTTCTTTTATTGATTTCATGTTGTGATTTTATACATCTTTTTTTTATCAAAACTCATAATCTTTTCCTATTTCTAATATAATAACTTTTATGTTTTTTGCTTCTAAAAGGTCTTTGAACCACTCTGCATCATCATTTGAGCCCATTAAAGAACCGTAATGAGATGGAATTGCGAGTTTTGGGTTGATAACTTCTGCTGCTTTTGCAGCTTCTTTTGGATTCATGACAAAAGTGCCTCCGACAGGAAGAATTACAATGTCTGCTTTTACTTTAGTCATCTCTGGAATGAAACTAGTGTCATCTGCGTAGTAGATAGATGTATCTTTTGTCTCAATCAGAAAACCATATCCTGTGCCTTTAGGACGCGGATCTGGTGTGTTGATAGTGTATGAGTCAATCGGAGTTATTCTTACTTCGCCAAAATCCCAAGTCTTGTTTGGCTCTGCAAGAACACCGCCAGTAAAAGTTCTTGCTTCTCTTTCTGCAATGATTGCAGTGTTTTCCTGCTTTATTCTTTTAACTAAAGCTAAACTACAGTCACTAAAATGCCATCTTGAGATTAAGATAATATCTGCTAAATCTTTATATTCTTCTGGTTCGCCTTTGTATGGGTTGATGTAGATTGTTTTGTTTTCTATCTTTAATTCAAAACTTCCGTGGCCAAACCATTTGATTTGCATGCTTGAGAAATGGATAGTGCAGTATATAAATTTTTGTGTCATAATACTTATATATGTGAATCACTAATCTATTCCAAAATTAAAAAAGGTGATACGATGGCAGAACTTTCTCCAGCAGAAAAAAATAAAAGACGAATGAAAATTCATGCTACAAATTTTGCGCTAGAAGATATTGGTGTAATTAATCTGCGTAAAATCGTTAGAGCAGGATTGGCGCTTTGTGAAAGGGTTGAACTTCATGAAATACCTAATGTAAAAGCTGAAGATTTGTATGTCACATTAAATTCTGATGGATTATTCACTTATGAATATCATTATACTCATGAAGAAGTACCTCTTAAAAATGCGTACAAACAATCCGCTTTAGATTGTTTGGCTCGCAAGTATGATATTAAGGTTTAGATGCATAGCACGCTTCGCAGGAATGAATAATCTGTATTAAATAAGGCAGTTCTTTCTCCGCAAACTGATTTGAAGCTACGCTAGGTGCTATGCATGCAATAAATGAAGTAAAGTTTAAATATAAGTTCTGCTAAAATTAGCTTTATAATGAAAAAGAGGTTGTTATTTACATTAGCTATAGTGATTTTACTGGCTAGTTTTGTGTGTGCTTCAGATTTACCTACTATACCTAGAGATAATACAGTGGGAGATGAGCTGCCGCGAATACCTCGAAAGACGAATTTCTTAGGAGACAATGTTCATATTCTACTTATTGAGGATTTGGCTGCGCAAATGGGTGTGCAGGTTGAAGAACTGGACTCTAAATTGATAGAGATGCAGCAAAAGATAGAAGAATTAGAGAACATGAAGTCAAATATGCAGGGCGGAACAAAAACAACTGGACTTGCAATACAATTAAGTGAAATAAACAGTGAATTAGGAAACCTAAGACAGTCTGTTAATGATATAAATCAAGCAAAAACACAAGTTGAAGTCAAAAAACAGAGTAATTTAGGCGGATACATACTTGTGCTATTAGGATTGAATGGAGTTCTGTTAATTTTTGTATCTGGAATGGTTCTTAAGAAATCCATGCGCAAAGAACAAGCAAAAACACTACATGAATACATTGCAGATTCTTTAGAGTATGGTGAGAAAAAAGAAGTAATAAAAAAAGATTTAATGTCAGAAGGTTGGTCTTCTGAACAAATAAATAAAGCTATGAAGGAACTTTAATTTCCTTGTTCTGTAAGCAATATGTACGGTTCTTCCTGCATTTCTGGATAATAAATAAACAAATTTCCATTACTGCATTCAGTTGCTCTTGCGCCATATCTTGTCTTTCCAATCTTGTTTCCAACAGAGTCTTCATATCTTGAAGGAGCATCTGGATTAAGATCTATGTTTGCGATGTCTCTTTCAAATTCCAAGTTAATGTTTTCTTCAAGACCGCTGTCTAGCTTTGCAGCATCTGTGTGAATCTTTGTGTTGATAGTGTTTGCATCAGTTTGTGTAACACTTACTTCTGCACCATATTTGTCAACTATCTTTACATCAGAGCTGTCAAATACGCCATCGCCATTTAAATCAACTGCAAGGCTTCCGTCAGTTTGATTGACATAGACCATAAAAGTCTGTCCACCTATTACTAGATTTGCTTCTCCAGTTGTAGCATCATATGTAGATTCTTTTGTTCCTGTTCCAAGGTCTGTGAAAGAAAGCTTTCTTTCTGTTGCATCCCATGAATCATATGTTAAAATGTGTGTAAAGTCACTTGAACCAGTTACAACAAATCTATTTCCTGTAGCGATATTGTGGTCTGTTTCACTTGAACCTTCTGTGGTAATTAATTCTTTTTTCAGAGCAGATCCATCATTACTTACCAACGGAACATTTGTGTATGCAATGTTTTCTTTGTTTGTGAAATCCAAAGTGTAAGAGCTGTCTGTTCCAGAAGTTGTGTAAATGAAATTGATATCAGAGTATTCTCTATTAACCAGAACTCCTGGAGTTTCTTCTTTCTTTCTAAGCATTCCATTAAAAGCAACATCAATAATTGCTGCACCTGGTTTATCTAGTGCTTCAGATAAAATGTGGGCTTTATCAACAAATACGCCTTGAGCTGCATTTGACATCAAGGTGATTGCAATAGAATCCAGAGTTAAAGTGTTGTTTGCTGTATCAACAGAACCTTTGATTTTTGCTTTTGATTGAGAATTGTTTCCATAGCTGCCGAAAATACCAGAGCCACTTACATTGCCTTCAGAAGCATCATCATTGATGTCTGTATCTTTTATTCTTAAAGACTGAACACCCAAGCCGAATTCAACCCAGCCACTGCCTGCAGTATATACTCCAATTTGCTGGCCGTTTGCTAATGTGAAAGTATCTCCTGAGAAAAGATTAGATGTCATTTCTCCGTTAACCTGAAATCTTGCACTAGAATTACCGTTTGTATCTGTGTAAGTACTTACAACTTCAACGTCATAATCAAGTCCATCAACACGCAGAACACTTGATTCTGTTTCGTTTAGTGCAATAGCTACTTTTCCAGTAAGCATATCAATTGTAACTTCGTCAAGATCTCCGCCAAGCCATTGAGTTGTTGCGTCGGTAACTCTGTAATTCTTTCCACCGATGTTAATGTCTTGCTGAATCAAGTCTGTTAATCTACTGTTAGATATTCTTGAAGTAAAACCATCTGTAAATTCTGATTTCCATGTGTAAAGTTCTGTATTAGCTGGAGCATGCATAAAAACATCAACATTTCCTAGAGCATCTTTTTCCATCTTAGGGGTAAGTGTTCCAAACTCTAGTGTTTGTGTAGCCGTAACAAATCCGTCGCCTTCAGTAGCATATTCGTCCATTATATGATCTTGTAAAAGATGAGGTTCTTGATTTTTTGTTAGAGTACCGTAGTGCTCTAGAAGTGATTCTTCTAATTCTTGTCTTTGTGATGTAGAAGGTATTGGTATTGGCTGTTCGATTGTAGTTGGTGTGTGGTCTCTATCACTTTTACATCCGCTTAAAAATCCGCCTAATAGTGTTGCTAGTGCAACTGTAGTTATAACTGCAGCTTTTTTGATAAATCCGATTTTCTGTGTTTTCATTTGTGGTTCCCCCAGTAGTATTATAGGGTTATAGAAAGAGTGATTACTTATAAAGTTGATGGTTAATTGTTACTAGATAGTGATTATTACTTGGATTCGTAATCATTTATTATTTTATCTAAATGTTCTGTTCTCTCTTTATATTTTTTTTCAGCTTCTTGTTCGTTCATATCCCAGATAGCTTCTCTTTGCAAATCTTCAACAGCATCTACTACCTTTGCAGCGACTCTAGGGGTCCACTTTTTTAGATTTCTATCGACATTACATGCTTCTTTTTCAGCCTTGCAGATAGCATATGTTATGTCTTTGTTGTGTTGGCTTCCTATGTATATGCCTGTGCCAAAACCTATTGCTAATGTTGCGATATAACCTATTGCTAACGCATGGTCTTTCAAATATTGTTTTATTCCCATTTTATTCGTGTTCGTTGATTATTGTGTCTAGCTTTTCTAGTCTCTCTTTTTTCATATCCTTAATTTCATCCTGATTTTTGCCTGTTTTTATTGTATTCATTGTGTCGCAGACATTTTCTACAGGTGCAGGATAAGATTCTCTTAAAACTTCACTGCCAGCAGCAAATGCTCTCTCTGCTTTTGCAAGACCATAGTTAATATCTTTGTTAAATGTGCAGCCAACATATGTTCCTGCGCCCAGGCCTGCTGCAAAAGTTAAAGCTAATCCGATTATGTATTTTTTAACGCTCATTTTTTCTCCTCTTTCTTGTCTTTATCTATTTTTGGCGTGTTTGGAAAATTTGGAATTATAGGGACATCTGGAAGATTTAAACTTCCTCCAGAACTTCCCTGCAGTGCTCTGCGGCCGTCTTCTAATGCTTTTCTTCCTGCTTCTGCATTTTCATGAATCTGCCGGACATATTCATGTGCGCTTTTCAAATCTTCTTGTATTTTCTTGTATGTGCGGTCAAATCTTTCATGGCTGTCTTTTAGAGGCCTTTGAGTGTCTTCATCAGACTTTTTTTCATTGTCATTGCCAGAATCAGATTTCTTTTTTTGGCCAGGACCTGGAAATAGATTACCAAAACCGGGATCGCTTGGAAGACCTGGGCCTCCTTCATAATTTCTGCCCATCTCTTGAATTTCTTTTCCCAGCTTTCTTACAGATTCTGTAATACTGTCTAAAGTCTTTTTCATTTCTTGATATTGAGTAGACTTTTTCTTAGGACCATCAAACAAGTCACTAATTCCAGTCTTGCCAGGTAGTCCGGGAGTGCCTTCATAGTTGCCAGACATTTCACTTATTTTTTCCCCCAGTTCTTGCAGTCCTTTTTTTATTCCATCTGCTGCTTTTGCACTTTCGTATTGAGCAGATATTGTATCTCTAAGACTCTGCCTTACTTCTTCATTTGTTTCTTCTTTTGGCAGTGTTTGATGATAAACTACCTGTGGTTTTTGATTATTATTAGAATTGTATATTCCAATTTCTCTTCCAGCAAACAGTCCCAAACTAATACATGCTGCTGCGTAAATTATATCTTGTTTTAATCCCATTTTATTTTTCCTCCTGTGACGTATTCTTTAAAGAATAGAATGCTTTAGAAATATAAACTTGAGTTGTTGTGGTGACTAC
>JAHWHT010000089.1 GCA_019323135.1 Candidatus Woesearchaeota archaeon | reverse complement strand
GGTCTACAACAATTAGGAAATATGGTTGTGAGATTACAAAGACAATTAGGACAAGGTTCTAATACTAGTCCAGTAGAACCCCAACGTCATCATCATCATCATTCAGCAACTAAAAATAAACGCAAACAAAAACCACGTCAGTCAGAACCTAGATCTGTTCCTCAAGCAACGCCAGCACCACAAGCGCAACAATCTGCTGGTATTGGAGGGTTAATGAACATGATGATGGGAGGCATCCCCAAAGTAGAAAAGGCTACACCTGCACCTGGTCCAGTTACATTTCCACCACCCCATCAAGATTCAGACGATTCAGGAGAAGAAACATATGATGATAAAGATTTAGATGAAGAGTTGGAAACAGAATATGAACAATTGAATACTGAGAGAAAAGAGAATTGTGAGGGAGATACATGTAAACTGATGGATTGATAAAGGACTTTTCGGCACCTATTTGCAATTCATCTTTAGAAAATAGATATGTTGTATTTTTATTTAAATTTTTAAATAAAAATAATTTTAAAATAGTTGTTCTATTAAACCTTGGCCTCTAAAACTGCTTGTTTTGTCCAAAGAATGTAATCAGTTACATCTGCCAAATCTAGTATACTCAAATAATTATCACAACAGTAATCAAGCATTTTTTCAAAAATTTTACAATCAGTTTCAACCGCATTTAAATTCTTTTTTGATACTTTATCATTTTGATCATCAGAGATGTATTCTATTGAATAACTATTATCAAAATTAAAAATTACATTTGCATTAGGATTATTAATAGCTTCTTGTAATTCTTCATCACTAGAGTAACCAGTGTATTTCTTGTTAGGCATTTTATATCCATGGACACAAATATTTAGATGAGTTTAGATAAACAAAACGGCAAAACTCGTCAAACTCAATCCGTTCCCCTGTTTTCGACTCTCTAAAAATATCATACAAATTCTCCAAATGCTGTATATAATGTTTACGCCATAAATTATAAGAAGTTTGTACGTCTAATCTGGCACGACGACCTTTATTATTACCCTTACCTATCAGTAATTTGCTATTCATTAAAAGAATTTGGTTATTCTTTTAAAGATAAATTTAAATACCCAAGCAACTTTTAATTTTTTCAACAATTTCTTTTTCTTGAACCGTCAATGGTTTTTCAGTTGATACATCGTGCAAAATCTTTGCAACTTCTGCTGGATCTTCCTCTGGCTCTACTGTAACCTCTACCTTTTTGGCTGATACGGTTACTGCTGGCTCTGGAAACTCATCAAAGGTTGAAACATCTGGTATTTCTGGCTCTTGTTGCATAGCTTGCGTGTTAATAAACTCTGTCATCTTTTTGCGATCAGCTGGCTCAATATCTGATGGATCTACTCCCATCTCATTGGCGAATGTAGTGAGAGCCTTTTTACTACCATGATAAATAGCGTCATTGTATACCAACATGTAAAAGTTTTTCACTTGAGGAACACCTGGTTTTAAACAACGACCAGTATCTACGCTACATACCTCTCCTGGTTCGCAACCAACTTCTTTGCAATCCTTCTTTAAGAATTGTTGTACCAATTGTGTTGCTTGTTGTTTGGCAGCCAATTTCTTTTGCAAAAAGCTTTTTGGTTTATCCATCTCTTGCTGGCGAGCAATCTTTTCAGCCTCACGTTGTAAAAGAAGTGCCGCAGCTTGGCGCTCTTCCTTAGCCCTTTTTTCTGCCTCTTGTTGTTTACGCTTCTTTTGAGCAGCAAGGACTTTTTGCATATTTGTTGCTTGTGGTGCTACTGGTTTAGTGGATTGTCGTTCCAAACGTTTTTGCAATTGTTCTTGAATAAATTGTTCAGCACGTAATTTCTCAGCAAACTCTTCTCCTACTTCTAATTCGTACTCTTCTAGCTCTTCAGGAACATCGTCGTCTGATTCTACATCTTCTAAACGAACTATTGGCAAATCGTCATCTTCTTCGTCAGTTTCGACTTGAATAACAATCTCCTCTTCTTCGTCACTAGCTGGTGCCAAGACAATTTCTTCTTCCTCTTCTTCACTGGCTGGTGCCAAGACAATTTCTTCTTCTTCTTCTTCCTCTTCTTCACTGGCTGGTGCCAATACAATCTCTTCCTCTTCGTCGTCACTAGGTGGTGGCAAGACAATCTCCTCCTCTTCCTCTTCAGCGACCACACCAGCACGTACACGATCATTCTCAATTAAACGGTTAATCAATACATCCTTGTTACCGCTAACAGGCAATCGTCGACTACGTAACTCTGCAACAAGATAATTTTTAGTCATATCTGAATATGTACGGGGGACTTCCTTGGTTTCCACAACTACAGCCGCAGCATCAACCATCATGGCATCAATCTTGCGACGATTGGCGGCAGTATTTTGAATACAATTTCCTGTCTTTGGATTACATAATTTTCCTTCGGCAGCACATTGTTCAATAGTACACTCCTTTTTAGCTTTTACCTTTTTAGGTGCTGCCGGAGCAGAATCTACCACACGTGGAATATCAACTTTTACAACTCGTGCTCTAATAACTTTACCACCTTCTGGAATTGATACCTTTTGTGTTGGCTTTATTGTTGACGGTCCCAATTTAATAGACTCTTGAGCTGGTGTGTTCAATTTCTTTAAATATTTTCTAATGTTATTTACAGCTTTTTTCTCACCAACTACACCAGTTGTTGTATCGGCAACAATATTTGGATCTTTGTTTACCTTTGTGGTGACACCCTTTGGTAACATGCAATTATTGGTAGCAAGATTACAATACTTACCAGCTTGTACACATTCGTCTACTTTAGCCTGATTACACTTTTCTGCCGCAGAGACAGATTTTTTACTTGATTGTTTAAGCATTTAAATATTGTCAAGATTTTTTTAAATACGAGTTTATTTTAGATAAGCACTGATTGACTTAAAAAATGAAAATAATTATTTAATGTCGGTTTATTATCTTGGTGCAAATGATTTTGCAAACGAAAATGGTCATCTCGCCGCCAATATTGGTGGTATTTCTTTTGTAATGTTTCACTCTCAACGTTGTAGCCATTGTATTAATTTTCTACCAGAATTTAAAATGCTCCCTTCGTCTATTAGAGGAATTAATTTTTGTGTATGCAGTGTAGATGAAGCAAATACTTCTATTGTACAAAAATCTCGCGA
>JAHWHT010000088.1 GCA_019323135.1 Candidatus Woesearchaeota archaeon | reverse complement strand
AACACGCAAAACGCAAGGCATGATAGAAAATTAAAAGGTGCTTTTGTTTTTGAGCCAAAACCAGGATTATATAAAGACATAATTGTTTTTGATTACAAAAGTCTGTACCCTACAATTATTGCATCTCATAATATCTCTCCAGGAACTGTTAACTGCAAATGCTGCGAAGGGAAAAACAAAGCCCCGATTGATATGATGGACGTATGGTTCTGCACAAAGAAAAAAGGTTTTGCTTCAGGCATAATTGAAGATTTGATTACAAGACGTTCAAGAATTAAAGAGATTCTAAAAGAAAAATATGATGTTTTATTGAATGCAAGAAGCTGGGCCATGAAAGACATGGCAAACGCATTTTGGGGTTATATGGGTTTTTCAGCCGCAAGATGGTATTCTGTAGAGTGTGCAGAGTCTATTTTAGGTTGGGCTAGATTTTATATTCATAATGTTATTGACAAAGCTACTGAAAACGGATTTAAAGTATTATATTCTGATACAGATTCTGTTTTCATTGGTCTAGGAGAAAAAACACAAGAAGATGCAGTCAAGTTTGTTGAAAAAATAAACATGGATCTTCCAGGCGTAATGGAATTAGAGTATGAAGGATTCTACCCTAGTGGAATTTTTGTTGCAACTAAGTCTGGAGAAGGCGGAGCAAAGAAAAAATATGCTTTGATTGATGATAAAGGAAAAATGAAGATTACTGGTTTTGAAACTGTTAGGCGTAATGTTTCATATATTGCAAAAGATGTCCAAAAAGAAGTTCTTACTTGGATTTTGAAAGAGCAAAATGCAGATTCAGCTCTGGCGTATGTTAGAAAAGTCATTGAAGACCTAAAACAAGGCAAGATTCCTGTTGAAAAAGTTGCAATCAGAACTCAGTTATCAAAAGATATTGATGATTATGATAATATTGGCCCGCATGTTGCAGCTGCCCAAAGAATGAAATCAAAAGGCCTGATTGTCGGCCCAGGAAGCATGATAACTTACGTTGTTACAAAGGGCAAAGGCAGGATTAGAGACAAAGTAAAACTGCCTGAAGAAATACAATCCAGTGATTATGATGCAGATTACTATATTACTAATCAAATCATTCCTGGCGTTGAAAAGATTTTCGCAGTCTTAGGAATACCTAAAGAAGAATTATTAGGAAAGAGTTCTCAAAGTAAGCTTGGAAGCTTTATTTAATATAATTTATATAAAAAAGCTTATATATATGAAACACCATAATATACTTATAAGATTCTAGACCATAGGTGGAAAAAATTCAACTCAGAATAAAAATCAAAACAGACTTAGAAGAAAATTTAGAATAATGGAACCTACATTCTTTTTTAATTCAATAGAACACTTAGAGCCCAAGTGCCCAAAGTGCAAGTCCAAGATAGATTACGGTGTAACTACTGAATGGGATGATAAGAAAAACGCGCATAAATGCAAGAAATGCGGTCAGATTCTGGAATAATTACTAAATAGTGACAAAAATAGTGAAGTTTTATAAATTATTAAATCTTATGCAGTTATAGATGACACAAATTCAAAATTTAATAGGGACAGAAATATGCGGTACCCGAATGAGTAGACAGGAGCTAACAAAATATTTGTCGCTTAAAAAGAAAAAAAAGCTGCCGCAAATTTTAACAATTAATGCTTATTCTGCCCAAGAATGCAGTACTGGACAAAATGCGAAAGTTGCTGTTATCAATTCTGGATGCTGCACAAGCCATCCCGATCTAGAATCTTGTTTAGAGAAAGATACGCATAAACACGGCAGAAATTTATTAGTATGCAAATCTATAGACCCCAATGATCCCCAAGATTCTTATAAGAAATATTTACTTGCTGATAATGCATCGCATGGCACTGCAATTGCAGGAGTCATTAACAGCATTGCGCCAAAAGCAAGACAATACATTTTCAAAGTAGTAAGAACAAGTAAACCAGACACATTAGAATTAAGACCTGTAATTAGGGCATTGGGTTTTGCAATACATCCTGTTTTTGATTGTGATATTATAAATCTTAGTTTAGTGATAGATGAAGATCCAGAATTAAAGAGAATCTGTGACGCACTTGCTTATGAAGAAGGTAAATTATTGGTTGCAGCTGCAGGAAATACTTGTGTAGGACCTGTGTTTCCTGCTGCATGGGAATCTGTTATCTCCGTAGGATCAGTTAACACAAAAAAATCCCACTCACTTTTTAGCAATATCGACCGAACAGTAGACGTTTGTGCTCCTGGCGAAGACATATTTTCTTTAGACGTTCCGCAATGGACTGAAAAAATAATTAGTGCAATCACCTTCCAAAAAATAGATCAATACAAAAAGGCATACTCTTTAAATAGCGGCACATCATTTGCTGCACCGCACGTTGCAGGCGTTCTTGCACTAGGCACGTCACTACTTAAAGAAAAAGGTTATAAGATAGGAAAAGATATCTCTACAAAACAGGTAAAAGAAATCCTGTGTAAAACCGCATACAGGCCAAATATAGATATTGAAAAGATAAGAAAAAGCCTGTCTAAAGAAATCAGAGAAGAGATTCAAAAAAAGTCTGCTGGAGAAGAAACAGAAAAATTTGAGAAGTTTCTAACACCCGCAGATCTAACCTACGCATTGTCAAGAATTGAGGACATACCTGCAGAAGAGTTATATCACCAAGCATTTGGATCCGGCATCGTAGAAGCAAATGAATTCCTGAAAGAGATAGCTAAATTATAACAAAGATCCAACACTATCCAGCGATAGCCGCTCAACTCCTGAATAAATCTGCTTTTTAGAGTAATCAAAAAGATCGTCCAAGAATGCGCTAACTCTATTGGAATCTGAATCAAGAAAGATTATACCAAATGGGCCTTTTTGAGGGGTTCCAAACCGCTCTGAATTTCTTAGCAAATATTGATACAAACTATCTTGCGTGTCAGGGTTTTTTAAAGCGTCTCCACAAAGATATAATGGAACTGTTTCTCCATAATGTTTCTGGCTTGGAAACTCCTTAATCATTCTTTCATAATGCGCTCTAGGATGCTTTACCATATTATTTTACTAGATTTCTAACTATTTAAAGATTTCGACATAATTCTATGAATGATTCAATCAAGGTATTTGCAAAAAATGCGGTCAGATTCTGGAATAATGTTTAAAATCACTAAACGATTACGAAAAAATTAATCTTCAAATATT
>JAHWHT010000087.1 GCA_019323135.1 Candidatus Woesearchaeota archaeon | reverse complement strand
TGACAAATTTATTCCGAGTTGAACTCCCTAATTTTTGGAGAATGCTTTATACACTTGTTGACGGAGAAACTAAAATTGAAATTATTTCTTTTGTTTTAGACATAATAAACCATAAAAAATATAACAAAAAATTCGGTTATAAAAAGAAATAACTCAAACACCATCCTGCATAAATTCCTTACCATCATTCAAACACATCTGGGCTTTCATAAGCTCTTTCCCTACATAAGCAGCATGGTCTTGTCTAGAAATAAGATTTTCATGGATTATCTGTTTATACAGTTCTTCTGCATCAGCACCAACAAAAATATGGCCTGTTTTAGTATTATCATTAGTAAAGTGCTCTACAAGTATTCTGCCTTCTTTTACATATATCACAAAATAACCTCGCGGATCTAGAACCAAGGTCTTGTTCTGCTTCAATCCGCCTTTAACAACTGTCTTAACCTCTTCCCAATCTGTTTCATAAATATGCGCAGAGTTAGATATAACAGTTAGATTACCATATTTAATTCCAGTCTCTTTACAAACATATCTTAATAGTTCATTAAGCGCTAATGTGTTCAATGGCCATGCCTTGAACATATCATTAGATCGAATAACTGCAGTTAAATACAATCGATTGTGCCTAACAAGAAAATGGTGATACACTAAACAAGGAGGGTGCTTGCTATTTCTGTCTTTCTCAACATTCCAAGTCATTGCAACTGCTCTTCTAGTAAAAGGAGTCTGTTTCAACTGCTCAATTATTCCCTGTATCTGATTTACTTCAGGATACTCCTCAACTTTATAGGAAAACAATCTTTCACCATAAGTATAATTCAATCCAACTGGTTTATTTGCAGTTAATACAGTAGGAAGATACTCTGACAATCTTTTCTCAGACACTTTTAACAAAGGATGCAGTTCCTGATGTTCGTCTTCTATAATCATAACTGTATTTAGTATCTCTTTCTCTTTCATTCCATACTGTGTCTCTTTTATTTCACCAAATTTCATTATCAAATCAAGCATTTTTGGCCATGCCTCTGCTATCTGCTTCTCGCGAATCACAAAATTAACATTTTCACTAGGCAGTTCAGGAATTTGTTCTGTTTTTTCCTCAAGAATTATCGGTTCCCCAAATGATGCAGTCTTTTTGGATTTCAACTGCTGTAAAGTCTCTAGAACATCTTCAAAGCTTTTGTTTCTCAAATCAATAACATCAACCTGTTTTCTAAAGATATCTAAATATTCCTTCTCAATACCTAAATCCAAATCTTCTCCATTAACAAAGTTTATGAACTGTGCTCCAGACTCTGCTAAATCACGACCAAATATTATCACATACCTTATCTTGGGGTTTGCTAGAACATTCCGCACAAGATATGACATCCCTTTGATAGAATAAAGATTTCCTAGTATTGCATAAAGGTCTTTTGGAAGCTTCTCAACCAATTGCTCTTTCTCGCTCCACAAAGTACACACGCCTACATTAGAATCTGTATCACCCACTATAAGATTATGTTCAAAATAAAGAGGCCAGTTCATTTTTCAATTAAATCAAATGCTTTCAGCACTTGTTTGCTGATATATTCATCAAGAGGTACTTGGCTAATTTCATCCCTAGAAAGCCAACGCACATTTTTTAGTTCGCGTTCATTATACTGCAATTCTTCAGGATTCAAAGCCTTGCATAAATAAAAAACACAGCAATGGTCATGATCCCCTACAGAATGAAGGTTTATATCAAATGGCAGTGCAAGTATCTTTTTCACATGTGCAGCAGGTTCTAATCCGCTATTTCCTATCAATTCCACATTTAAATTAGTCTCTTCTTTTATCTCTCTCTTTATCGCATCATCAAATGTCTCATTTGGATCTATATGTCCACCCACAGGCAGCCACATATCCAGTTTTCTGTGATGAACAAATAAAGTTTTATCTTTCCAGAATATAAATGCTGCAACAACAAGATCAGTCTTCATAAAAATTAAAAAACACAACTCCTTAAAATACTTTTAGCCTAACCAAAATATAAACCAAAGAAGTCAGGTGACTACTTTTGAAAGGTTAACTTTATATACATAGCTAACATCTAAAATTCTATGAAATTCCAGTTTTTCCCAATAGATATAACCTATAAGATAGTAGATGGTAAACCCATAATCTACTTATTTGGAAAAACCACTGATGGAAAACAGATTTGTGTTCTAGATGATTCTTTTACTCCATATTTCTATGTTATTCCTAAGCAAGGAGCAGTTATCAAAGACAGATTGCTTTCGCTCTCTGGTGAAGAAAACCAAGATTCTTACAAAATAACAAAAGTAGAATCAGATAAGATGAAGTTTAAGGAAAAAGAAATAGATGCACTAAGGGTTTACACTAATATTCCTAAGGCAGTTCCTTTTATGAAAGATGTAATTAGAGAATGGGATGATATTGAATCTGTTCATGAATATGATATTTTGTTTACAAGAAGATATTTAATTGACAAAAACATCTCACCTTTAGTACTAACAAATGTTGAAGGAGAAATTGTTCCTGAAAAACTAAAAGTTCCTGCCATAAAAGCAAAAAAGATAGAGCAGTCATCTAATGAAACAATAAAAGAACCTAAAATTCTGGCTTTTGATATTGAAACTTATGGAACAGTTGGCACAAGAATCATGCCTGAAAAAGATCCTATACTCATGATTGCAGTTTACGGCGATAATTTTAAAAGAATTTTGACTTGGAAAAAATTCAAGACAGATGAAAAGAATATGGAAATCCTGCCTTCAGAAGCAGATATAATTCAAAGATTCCAGGAATTGATTGATGAATATCAGCCAGATATTATTGCAGGTTATTTTAGTGATGGCTTTGATTTTCCCTACCTAAAGACTCGCGCAAAAAAATATAAATTAAATCTAGAGCTTGGTTTAGATTATTCTGAAATAAATATTGGCAGGGGCGCTTCAAAGTCTGCGCAGATTCATGGAATTTTCCATTTTGATGTTTTTAAGTTTGTCAAAAGAGCAGTAAGAAAGACACTAAAGACAGATGTTTTCACCTTAGATGCTGTTTCAGAAGAAGTTCTGGGCGAGAAAAAAATTAAAGTTGATTTAAGCAAATTATCAGAAGCATGGGACAGCAATAGTGATGAATTAGATGTTTATGCTAAATATAATTTGCATGATGCAAGATTGGCTTACAAATTATGTGAAAATCTGCTCCCTAATCTATTTGA
>JAHWHT010000086.1 GCA_019323135.1 Candidatus Woesearchaeota archaeon | reverse complement strand
TCTGTTGCTTCTGCATCAGGAGGGTATGCAGAGATTAGTTTTGTGTACATGAAATCTGGTTTTATTAGAGGTGAAAATACCAGTCTGTACACATCTCTATCTCCGATTTTAAATCCTGCTAAATGAGGTTGTGCAAGTTTGATTATTTGCGTATTCTCAAGGCTTACTGCTATGTCGTTTAGTAATTTGTAGTATGTCTGAAGACATTGAGCTCCTTCTTGAGAAATTATTTTTTTTTCTATCAGATTATTTTCTTTTCTTATTGTTCTTTTGATTTGGACATATGTTCCGACAGGGTCTGATTTTAATTGCTGAAATATTAAATTTTGCAGTTCTACATATCTTGGGTCAACATATCGCCTGCATTGCGGCGTTGCCAAGAGTCCTTGTTTTAGTTTGTGTTTTATTATGTCTTTGTAGAGTTTTGCCAGCTCTAGAAGTATCATTGTTTGATTATAGTCGTATTCATAATCTCTTTTTTGATGAAGTATTACTCTTGTTGCAGTGCCGGTTTCTGCAAGTATCTCCATCACCATACTCATTGTTTTTGGAGAGTCTTCTATTGATGGAAAGAATGTGCATTCATCGCACTCTATTCTAATAGTTATTTCGTCTCCTTCTCTTTGTATCTCGTATTCTCCGCAGTTTGGCATGTTATCCTTCTTTCTCCTCCTCTTTTAATCTTTCAAGAGCTGTCTCTATTAAGTGAGATTTATTTCTGTATTTTTTCTTGTTCTTAGAAACCTTTTTTTCAATCCATTTGATTAGGTCTTCATCGATTGTTGCAGATATTGGTTTTTTCATCTTTTCTGTAAATAAAAACATATTACTTTATATATTTTATGTTTTTTGTTAAGAGTAAATATATTTTATAATATATTTAATCAACTACTCTCGTGTGGTTGCACAAGTTTATTATTTAAGTGGTGCTTAAACAAGTAAAATGGCAGATATATCTCCAAAAAATCCAAATCCAGAGTCTAAACCGGGGTTTTTCAGTGGAAAATCGCAAGTTCAAGAGTCTGCACCTCCTGTTAGGATTACAGAAGACGTGAATGCAATTTCTGCTAGGTTGAAGATTTCAGAAGAACGGTATAATGATCTCAGAAAAAAGATGCTATTGATAGAGCAGAATATGATATCTAATCATAAAAAAGCTATGAATGAGGTTAAGATGATTGATTCTGATATTGCAGAATTGCATAATAAGATTAATATGCTTGAAGAGCGCATGATTTTGATTGTTAAAGAATTAAAGCTTACTGCAAAAAAAGAAGATGTTGATGTCATGAAAAAGTATGTAGAGCTCTGGAATCCTATGCGGTTTGTCACAAGAGAAACAGTAGAAAGTGTTGTTAAAGATGTTTTAAATAAAAACAATACTTCAGAAAAAGAGTAAAGTTTATAAAATAAATTACTAATTAATTTCAAAAAAGAGGTTAAACATGGCAATATTGGATATTTTCAAAACAAAAAAGAAAAAAACCCCTCCTTCTCCACCAGCGCCGTATCCTGGCGAGCCTAGTGCTGCGCCTGAAGGACTGCCTGCGCCTATTGAACAAGTGCGGTCTATGCAAGAGCAGAACATGGACAATTCTCAAATCATCAATGCTTTACAGGCACAAGGTTATGATCCTTTATCTATTCAGGATGCAATTGCAGAGGCAAAATTAGGTCCAGCTGCAGGTCCTGTTGCAGATGTTCCAGGAATGCCTCCTGCTAGAAGTTTTCCAAAGTTTAGCGAACCTCAAGCAGCAGCTCCTTCTGAAAACATGGAAGAGCTTGCAGAATCTATTGTTGAGGAAAAATGGGATGCTTTTATGAAAGAGCTTGCTAAAGTCAATGACTGGAAAAGCAAGACAGAGACTCGCGTCTCTAAGCTAGAACAGAATATCAAGGATTTGAAAGATGATGTTGAGAACCTGCACAAGGCGATTGTTTCTAAAATAAGTGATTATGATAAGAATTTGCTTGACGTAGGCACTGAGATTAAAGCAATGGAGAAAGTTTTCCAAAAAGTTCTTCCTGAGCTTACTGGCAGTGTTTCAGAGCTTAGCAGAATAACTAAAGGCGTTAAAAGTAAGAAAAAGAAATTAGAGTAGTTAGCCGCCTTTTGCCGATAATCTAGATATAGTGAATAATCCTATTAGCAGTATAACCACCATTCCTAACAGTTGCGGATGAAATATTGTGTCCCAGAATCCTGATGTTTCTCCTGGCCCAGTTGGGGCTATACTTCCATTTTCACTGCTCAAATCCAGGAATCCTTGTTCTTGAGATATTACTGTTGTCAATGAGCCGATTCCAATAATCAAGACAATTGCTAATACCCAGTACCCAAAGTCTGCAGCATACTTTCCTTTTGTTATTGTATCAATAATAGTATCTTCTTTGATTCCAAATGCAGTGTATGCCATGAACACCAATAGCATGAAAATAAACACCAGCACAAACCATGGTGCCATCATATTTATTGTTTTTACAACTATTGGATTGAATAAGGACATTATTGCCATAGCCAGGGCAACTAAAAATGCTATTGCTTGGTTGTCTTTGAAATAACTCCATCTTGTCAGAACAACATAAACAATTACCATTATCAACAAGAAAGGAAAAATTATGTCAAACTTCTGTAATAGTCCGATATCGAGTGGTGTTGCCATTTTTATTGATTTTATGTCCCCATATCTTTAAACAAGCTTCCGATATGTTCTCCTACTGTTTTGCTGCCACTGCCGCCATCACTTGTAACATATAAGAACACTAATCCAAAGATTATCAGTACAATTAACACCGACTGTATTTGCGGGTCAATATAGCTGAGTATTGGTATTGTGAAAAAGTTAGACAAGAATATTCCGATAATAAGTATTCCGCCTAGTGCTGCTGCAATTGCAGATATTGGTTTCTTTGTAGGCCATTCGCCATACAGCAGGCCAGTCATTATCATAAGTAATACTACTGCCACAATCAACAATGCTACTTCTGGAAGTGAATTATTGATTATATTTATCACATCCATTCCAGGAGGATATGTTCCTAAGACATGAGGTATTACTACGATAAGTGTTATTGCTAATGAAATTATTGAGTTGAATCTTTTTTCTGCAAATATCTGTGTTTTATTTAATACTGCATAAATGATTGTAAATATTAGTATAAATGGAATTAGTACGTCAAAAAAGCCCCACTGCTGTAAATCGTAAAATATGTTTGT
>JAHWHT010000011.1 GCA_019323135.1 Candidatus Woesearchaeota archaeon | reverse complement strand
TTAATCCTAATGGTACTTATCGGTTTACGACTGATAAGCAGGTTGTTATTCAGACTATGCATCCGGATATTAATATTTTGAACTTCCAGTTGGACTTCCAGTCTTTTAATGGTACGTTTGATACGACTTTGGGTACTTGTGTGAATTGTAGTTTTGATTTGAGTAATGGTACTTGTCAGGCTGAGGTTGAGAAGGTTTGGGGTATGTTCCAGAACTATAGACTGAATATGACTTTGGCTACTGATTCGTTGATTACTATGACTAATTTGACTATGGAGTGTAGGACTGCTAATGCGACTGTTACTAAGAATGCTAATTGTGCAGGATTATTCAGCACATACGGTGTTGGTACTGACGGTTGTGTAAGTTGGCTTGCAGTTCCTGGTAGAAGTTGGGTCATTGGTGCTAATGGTGGTATTGGTATTGATATGACTGGTTTCACGAGTGCAAGCTTCGGTATGGGTAATATTACGCCTACGTCTACTTGTGAACAGATTGCTTGTGAAGTTACTGGCATCTGGAAGCCAGGTGATGACCAAGAATTCATTATGAATAAGACGATAACAGTGACTGCAATTTAAGAATTTATTTTTTTTCTTTTATTTTTTGTTCTACTTGTTGTATGTATTGTGAAATTTGTGATTTAGTTTGTTCTGGAGCATGAGTGTGTGCATGTCTTAGATGACTTAGGCTTTCTGCATATTTTTGATCTTGCGCGTCCAGTATTCCCCATTGAAGACTGGCCTGCCATGCTTGAGAATTGATTTCAAGCGCAGTTCTATAATCTGCTCTTGCATTTTCCTTTGCGCCGGCATTTTGATACAAAACTCCTCTGTTGATGTGTGCGAATAAATGTTTTTTATCTCTTTTTATCGTTTCTGTGTAGTCTTGTATTGCTTTTTCAAATGCATTATTTTTTGTATGTGCTCTTGCACGAGAATAATATGCATTTGCGTATTCTGAATCTAGCTTAATTGCAGTGTCATAATCTTGAATCGCTTCTTCTAAATTACCTTCAGCAGTAAAAGAGTTTCCTCTGTTAGTATAAAAAAATGGATCTTTTGAATTACATTGAATAGCTTTAGTGTATAATTCTATTGCGCGCTCGTGTTGTTCTTGGTCTGCAAAAATCATTCCTAGTCCGCTATATGCGCCAGAATAATATTTATTTATGTGTATTGCTTCATTAAATTGAGTCAATGCATTTTCTAAATCTTTTTTTTGATAAAAAGCCAGTCCTAAGTTGTAGTGCGCTATTGCGCTTTTTGGGCTCATTCGTATTGCTTTTCTGAAGTTCTTAATCGCAGTATCAAAATCATTTTGATGCAAATGTGCAATTCCTATTTCTACGTAAACATCCGCATCATCGAAATTTAATTGTAATGCTTTGTTAAAGTCTAAAAGTGCTTTTTCCAAATTTCCTAGTTCACTATATGTGCTGCCCCGATTCGTGTAAAAGAAAGAATGTTCTTGGATTGAAAGTATATCTGATAGAAGTTCTATTGCTTTATCGCAATTGCCGGTTTTTTTGTAAATCAGCGCAAGGAAATTTTTAATGTGTATATTTCCTTTATTTTCTCGTATTAGTTTCTCTAATGTTTTTTTAGCTTCAGGCAAGTCAGCATATTCAAAGAATACAGGATACTTATATTTAGATATTACTGATGCTCCTTTAATCCACGCATAAACTAATTGTGTGGCAGTTATATTTTTTGCAACAGTATCTTGATTTAAATTGCTTGTTGCTTCTAACGCATCTGGAATAAGTTCCCAAGCATCTTCTGGATTTTTTTTTGCGTGAATAATTTGAGATACTGCGCGAGATAATTTCCCCCACACAGTTTTTGGCCCTATTTGGACTGCTTTTTCAAAATATTGCAATGCTTTATCTGATTCTCCTTGCCCGCCTAATCCTGCAGGAAGCCCATATTGCATTCCTGCTTCAAACCAGATTTCTACAGACTCTTTTTGGTGTTGTTTCTTGTAAAGTATTTGTGCTTTTTCAAAGTCTTCTTCTGCTTCGGTATAATGGCCAAATGTTGCGTAATGTTTTGCTCTTGCTAAGTATGGCTGCCAAAAGTTCTTTGACTCATGCACTGCTTCATTAATTATTTGCAGGGCAGCATCATAATAATCTTCATTCTGTGTTAATTGTTCAAGACTTTGTAGTTTATTAATCGCTTCACTTTGACCTTCATAAGCATCCTCTGCTTTTACTGCTCTCTTTTCTGCTTTTTTTCTTTTCTGTTTTTCAATCTTTTTTTCAAGGTCTGCTTTCTCTGCTCTTGCTGTTTCTGCGTCAGCTCTTGCGTCTGCTGCGCGGAAGCTTTGGTATGCTACGCCAGATATTCCCAGACCTAATGTTAATAACAATGTAGCAATTGTTGCAGTTGCGTGTTTTTGCACAAATCTTGCTGCTTTTTCAGAGAAAGTATATGGGTATGAACTTACTTCTTTATTTGTAAGAAATGCTCGAATATCTTTTGCAAGTTCTTTTGCAGTTTGGTATCTGTTTCTTTTGTCTTTTGCAAGAGCTTTCATTGTTATTGCATTTATTTCTGGCGGAATTTGATAAAGTGGATTTTTTGATTTTATCGGTGGTGTTATGTCTCCTGCTTTGATTTTTTTAATTAAATTCCATATGCTGCCTTTGGTTACTATTGGTGGTTTGCCAGTTAATACGTTATACAGCATTGCGCCTAGAGAATATACGTCTGCAGTTTGATCTAGTCTTTTTGCATTTGTTGCTTGTTCTGGGCCCATAAATTTAGGTGTTCCCATTATTTGGCCGTCTATTGTCAATGCAGTGATTGTTCTGCCGACGTCCATATTTTTCATGTATTCTTCTAATGTTTTTTTGCTTTGGGTCAATCTTAAAGTATCTGCCTCATCGATTTTTTTTGCAAGTCCCCAATCCATAACTTTTACACTGCCGAATTTCTCATCCACCATCACGTTTTCTGGTTTTAAGTCTCTATGGATTATTTCTTGGTCGTGTGCATAAGCCATTGCATCACAGACTTTAAGTAAGGTCTCGAGCATATTTTCTAAGGAATATCTTTCAGGCAATGGTTTGTTTGTTCTTCTTATTTCTGCAACAGTTCGTAAGACATCGTTCCATTCTTTTCCATTGACAACTTCCATTGAATAGAAAAAGTTATTATCTGTTGGATCAATTCCTGAATCGTAAATTTTTATAATATTGTCGTGTCTTGCCAGTATTGCAGTTAATCCTGCTTCTCTTTTTGCTCTCTCTGTTCTGGTTGTTAATTCTGCTTGTGCTTGTTTGTTTTTTGCCTTTTTAGCAGGCAATATTAGTTTTTTTACTGCAACTTCTCTCTGGACTGTCTCAAAGGTTGGATCTTCACATAGGTATACTGCGCCCATGCCCCCTCTGCCTAATTCTTTTATGATTTTGTATTTGCCAATATATGTTGCTTTTTCATCGTCAAATCCGTCTAAATGTGCAGAGATGTCTATTTCTTCTTCATCTGTTTCTATTGTTTTTGGAACTTTGCCTGGTTGATGCAGTGTTTTTGTTTCGTCTGTTCCATTTATTCTTGTTAGAGGAACATTGCGTTTTGCTGGCGTGTTTGCGATGGTCACATTTCGCTCTTCTTGGCTTCTTTGTTGAAATGCTGTTTGAATTTGTTTTTTTTGTTTTGGTTTTAGAAGTCCTTCTTTGTTGAGTATTTTGAATAGTTTGTTTATGTCTATTCTGCCTTCTTTGAACTGGCCTTTGTAAATCTGTTCTCCGCGAGAGACTTTATCTTCGCCAAGTATGTTTACTGCGTCCTGCCGGAATATTTTCCACTCAACCATATACTATATATGTTGGCAGGGGTATTTAAAACTTACGGTTATCACCACTAGGGAGTGAATATAATCTATGTTTATTTTACTATATTATATGTATATTTTTTTAATATATTTTCTAAATGGAAAGTAATATGACTAAAAAACAGCATATTTTTAAACAAAAATTTGAACTATTTTGTATTTTTCACTTCAATAAAAACAACATTTTTCAGCGAAAATTTGAAATATTTTGTATTTCAAAATTCGTTGAAAAGCTTTACGTTTCAACGAAACATTTATATATCTGGAGTGTAAAAAACCTTATATCAAAAGTCATTTTGATAAAAAAGGTTGATTGAGCCATAGTTATGATGGAGATTTATATTAATACAGAAAAAGATATATTTTGAGGTGATTAGAAGAATGAATAAAAAAATTCTATTATTATTGGTTGCTTGCGTAGTTATTTCGCTCGCAACATTTGTGTACGCAGGTGACACTGCATGTGGTATTGGAGGTTGTAGTCCGACTACAATAACTACTACAACTGGCGCAACTACTCCGATTAGTTTGTCTCAGCAAGGCACATTGACTACTAATTCGTTGACATTGACAGTGCTTTGTAACACTAATGCAACTTGTTTTAATATATCTAGCATAAACAGTTATGTAGTATGTAACGCAACGAGTGGCATGTATTGTGATGCAAATCCTGCGAGGTCTTATGAATACCTTAACCAGCAGGTAAACCACACCAATTTAACAAATGTATCCCAGGTTGTCGTGAGCACTGGTTCTTTAGTTACTATGACAACAGGAGTTGGTGATACCGGTAAACCTGTATTAGATGGTACTCACAATACTGCAGATGTTGTTGGAAACAATGGAGTTCGAATTGAGACTAATTTTTTAGCTGAATCAGACGATATTCGAATATATAACAGTCCAACTGCTGATAATTTTGAGGTAGTTCAAGTCGGTAAGGACGCGACAAACAAGATATTGGTTATTAGATTTAAGTTTAGTGCTGCAGGGCTAATTGACACTCCTATTATTATTAATACTGGTGTTTCTGCTACTCCTGGAACAACTACAGATATCGCGGATTACACTAATAGCGAAATGGTTGGCGCAGATACTTGGGTTGCTTTACTTAACTATGACAAACCAAATAAAGCTACTCCAGGAACTGGCGCGATAACTGTGGGCGGTAAATCTGACGGAAGCGGTATAACCTTTGGTAGAGAACTCAATGATCCTGCAGGAGTAACAGAATTGGAATTTGCAACAGATGCTTTGGCAGTGTGTAATGACATTCCAGTTCAAGAAGAATCTGGAAACAGTTATACCACATCTACTTTTACTGGCACTGTTAAGAGTAATGCTCGTGCTAACCTCGCGGAAATTGTTACAGGGATTGTATACTCAGATGGTATTATTTCTACTTCAAGCCCATCTATAGAAACATATGGTGACGGAGTAAACGATCTCAGAGCAGATAATGCTGTTAAGGTCGTGGATGGCAGTACAAATACTGCTACTTCTGGACAGTATATTGTTGCAGGCGTTGCATTGCCTGCCATGATGAGCACGAAGTATGACAGCACAACATTAACTAGTATTACTGCAGATTACTTAAGTACTGGCGGTGCAGTAAATGATCCGTCTGGTGGATTTGGTTATGGTGAAACTGCAATCATGGGCACTAATGTAGTGCTTGGTGGAGGCTCTTTAACATATCAAGGTTATGAAAGTACAGATGGAGAATCCAGAATTGCAGTTTGGGATAATTTAGGTAGGAATCTTATAAAACTGTACAAGACTTCAGGAGGAAGTACTGGTGTTGAAGCAGTGCAAAAAGCATCTCAGAGAGTAAACCCTACTGTTTATGTTGCGAAAATTACTCAATCCAATAATAACACTGGAACTAGGGTGATTGTATTAGAAGGTAGTTCTCTTGCAACTGCATTTGAGATATACAACTTTACTACAGATTCTGGCGATGCGCTTAATTTCGTCGGCACTGGAGGTCATTCAGGTGATTATTTGGATTATGTTTTAGGCGGAAGATTCCCAGAACAGACTAATAGTTCTATCTGGCTAGACTACTTTAACACTAGTTTAGAATTATCTGCAGTAAACCCTAACGGAACAACTAGATTCACAACAGATAAGCAAGTTGTGATTCAAACAATGCATCCGGACATTAACATATTGAACTTCCAGCTTGACTTCCAGTCATTCAATGGTACGTTTGATACTACCTTGGGTACTTGTGTCAATTGTTCTTATGACTTGAGCAATGGTACTTGTCAGGCAGAAGTTGAAAAGGTATGGGGTATGTTCCAGAACTACAGATTAAACATGACTTTGACGTCTGCTTCAGCAATTACTATGACTAACTTGACTCTAGAGTGTAGGACTGCTAATGCAACTGTTACAAAGAACGCTAATTGTGCAGGATTATTCAGCGCATACGGTGTTGGTAGCGATGGTTGTGTAAGTTGGCTTGCAGTTCCTGGTCGTAGTTGGACATTTGCTGCTAATGGCGGTATTGGTATTGATATGACTGGTTTCACAAGTGCAAGCTTTGGTATGGGTAACATCACACCTACTGCAACTTGTGAACAGATTGCTTGTGAAGTTACAGGAGTCTGGAAGCCAGGAGATGACCAAGAATTCGTCATGAACAAGACCATAACAGTAACAGCAATATAAATTTTTTATTTTTTATTTTATTTATTAAACGAGGTGGATAAATGGAAAAAACAATGCTTATAATGATTGTCATCGTGGCTATTGTAGCTATTGGTGGATTGCTTTACATCAACTCAGATAAATCTGATGTCGCACCAGTATTTGTTGAGAGCCCATCTGCTCCTGCAAAAGCACCTGCAGATGTGTTAGGTTCAGCTGGCGGTCAAATCCGGTTCAAAGTCGTTCCAGTAACAGACTCTGCAGGCGGACAGATTAAATTCAGCATGAAATGATGAAAAGTGAAAAAATATATTTTTTTTATAATTCTTTTAATTCTTATTTCAACTAGTGTTTCTGCTATTAAAATCCAGTTAGGTAATTTTGATAACAAAGTTTTTTTTGAACCAGATTTAAAAAAAGATCTTAAGTTTACACTTTCTGAAGCACAAAGACCTGCAAGAGTTCCTATCAGTTTAGAAGGGCCTATGGCTAAGTACACTACTGTCATCCCTTCTGAAGTTGAGATGCGGCCAGGAGAGCAAAAAGAAATAATTTTAAGCCTTGCTTTACCAAGCACTCTTCCTGAAGGTATTCATAATGTTGCAATTTCTGCTAAAGAAATTCCTCTAGAAGCTCAAGCAGGTGCGATTCTAGTCATCCCAGGTGTTGGAGCCACAATAAAAATTGTTAACACTAAAGTTGATACTGCTTGTAAAATTGGTGTTTTTAATACAGTAATTAATAATAATCAAGTTACTGCTGTTCTGAATTTAGTAAATAATGGAATTAAGAACATTAACAATGCATATGCAGATTATGAATTATACGGTCCAGATGGGAAAAAGATACTTTCTTGGCAGTCTGAGAAGTTCTCTGTTCCAGGTATTGATTCCAGGACCATTGAAAGCAGCATCTCACTCAATAATGTTGAGCCAGAGAATTATCGAGTTAAAGGAACAGTGTATTGTGCAGATAAAAAACTGCTTGTAAACAAAGAAATAGTAAATCATGCTACAGATATTAAATTAATTGATTTTCGAGCGTATAAAAAAGCAGACCGGCTTAGGATGGAATTTGAATTAGAAAATGAGTTCAAGGTTCCAATCACAGCATATGGCATGGTTTGGTTTTATGATGAAAATAATAAGAAAGTTGCAAATCACGCAATGTCGCCTCACACTCTTCAGCCTATGAGCAAATCAATATACGGTTTTAGCAAACATTTTAAAGGTCTTAGAGTGCCGGCAGGAACATACACTCTTAAGGGCGAACTTAAGTTTGAGGGTATAATCAAAAGTAAGAATACTGTAATCTCTCTCACAGAAGAAGAGCTTGCAATAGAACCGCAAGAAGGTGGTTTTAATATTGATGCAGATGCAATGCCTAAAAAAGAAAAAGAACAAAAAGTTGTCCTAGAACAGCCATCAGGCATAACAATCAACGGCAAGACCATAATAAGAATCATTGCAGCAGGAATAATAATTGCAGTACTTTTCTTGCTTTTATTCAAAAATATTCACAAGCGTGAATAATTATAAAATGAATTTATCCAAAAAGGTGTTTTTAGTATGTTTAGCTGTAACCTTGTTTCTAGTAGCTTTAAAGATATCCTCTGATTTTCCAACTGGTTTAGGTATATATTACGGAAACACTAGTGCAACTAATCCTGAAGGAACAATTAGATTCTCAGTAGCAACTCAAGTGTTGGTAACGCTCTTAAATCCGCCAGACAACACAATCTTCACTATTCCTGGAGCAACAACAGACGTTAGTTTAACCTGTCGTGCAACAAACCTTAGCGGACCAGTAAATATAACTCAAATAAGATTATATACTGACATCTCTGGAGCGTTCATCATAACAGATGTAATTAATGTAACAGGCTCTTCACCACACACAGTCACATTTAATGTGAGTGCAGTTCCAATAGGAACATATCGCTGGAATTGTGAAGCAGTAACCCCAACTTCCTTGACTAGAGCTCCGAGTGATTGGAGATTCACAATTAGAAAATCCGGCGGTGGAGGCGGCGGAGGTGGAGGCGGCGGAACGCCTTGGTTAGAACCGCCAATTGTAGAACAACCAGAATACAGAGAGTGTGTACTTCCTCCGCATGGTCTTGTGAGTTGGTTTACTTTTGATAATACCACTGATGACTTTTGGAATTACTCCAGAACAGGTAATATGATTGAAGAGCCTAGATTTATTGAGAGAGACTATAAAGACTGGGCAATAGATCTTAATGGTTTTACAGAGCAAGTTATTGTAACACCTGAAAATACATATAACAATCTTATCAACGGAACAATTGATGGATGGGTATTTTACCGTCCAAAGAATAACAAAGAAGTAATATTCAGTTATGCAGATGTTGAAAAATCTGGCGTTGCTGCTAAATACTTATTATTACAAATAAATTCTGCAGGCAATCTGGAATTTGTCTATAAAGATGGTCCGACACATCGCGTTGTTCAGCCAGAATTTTCATTTAATTTCAATAAGCACTCAAATGAATGGGTTCACATCACTTTGACTTATGCTAAAGGCAGGTATGAGTGGTATATCAATGGCCAGCATTATGGCGCTGTAACCACTGGTTCAACAGGTGTTCCTGGTTATTGGTTCCATGATTTGACAAAAGGAACAGAGTTGGTTGCGACCATAGGTGCGATTTCTGAAAAAGGCAGTATCACTGGTCAGTTCAAGGGCGGTTTAGATGAGATAGAAATCTACAACAGAGCCCTCTCTCCAACAGAAATACACGCAATTTACACTAGGTCTAAATGTAAAATACGTCCAGCAACGCCACTTCCGCCGACTATTGCAGAAGTTGTAGAGGATATAGAACAGGCACTAGAAAAACCAGTATTATACTTGCCATTCCCAAGAAAGACTTTGCCACTCTGGATTTTTGCAATCGCTCTAATCGCAATAGCATTGATAATATTCTTCTTGTCTAGATCTTTCTTAAAGAAAGAAAAACCTAAGACAAAAATAAGAACACATTCAGTCAAGAAAAAGAAGCGTAAAAAGAAAAAATAATTTTTATTTTCTTCGACTTCGTCTGCTTTTTGAAAATTTTTTGGTTTTTGCTTTGCTGCGAAGTTTTTTTTGAACTTTTGCCTGAGTGAGCGGACTAGCCCATTTTTGAACTATATTTGATAAGATTAATCTTTGCGGTTCTTTTTTCGACTCTGTTTTTTTGGAAGAGGAAAAAAATCGAGATATTGCGGTTCTTGTTTGTTCAGGGGCGTAACTTTCTCTAAGATTGAGATTCATGAATCCAAGCACATCTGCTTGTAAATCTGCCACTGTTTGGTATCTGTTATCTTGCTCAGTTTGCATGCCCAATTCTATTATGTTTCTGATTCCAGGAATGAATAATTTACTTTTATCAAATTCATGGGCGTCATCGCGCATTCTACGATAGTAATCTGTTGGTTCTGTGGAAAACGGCGGATGGCCTGTCACTGCTTCGTATAATATAGATGTTAATAAATAAACATCTGTTCTCTCGTCGACAGAATTACCTCTTATTATTTCTGGGGGGAAGTTTGTTGGTGTTCCCATGACAATACCTTCTGCAGTCATTACTTGCAAATCAATATCTAGCAAAGATACTTCTTCTGGATTTTGAGCATCTTTTGTTTTTCCTAAAGATTTTGCAATTCCCCAGTCGCATACTTTTAAATCGCCGTATTTTCCTAACAAAATATTCTGAGGTTTTAAATCTCTATTTAATATTCCTTTTTCATGAGCTACTCTTATTGGTTCACAAATCTGGTAGAATATCATGAGAAATTCGTCAAGAGAAAATAAATCATTTTGTTTGACATGCGCAAGTGCTTTGTGCAAATCTCTTCCATCAATAAATTCCATGGTTATAAACGGATACCTGTCATTTATTCTGCCGGTTTCATACACTCGCACAGTGTTTGAGTGATTCAATTGTGCAGAAATTTCTGCCTCTAAATCAAATCTTTCAGCAAGTTCCTGCATTATTACTAAATCCTCACCTTTGCCAGGATCAAACATTTTTACAACTACTTTTCTTTTATATTTCATATCTTTAGCTAGAAGTACAGTACTCATTCCACCATGCAAGTCTTTTATTTTTTTGTATCGTTCTTTAAAAACCTGCGCAGGTACATTATACGTTACATGTTCAAAGTTACCAGCCATATTTGGATAAATTTGTTATATATTTAAATTACTTACGCATCTGCACTATATATAATGCCAAAACCGCAACCAACCCTAAATCTTTGATTTTGGGAGGTTCGGGAAAACTTTGGTTTTTCCGAAACCTTTTTAAATGATTAATAGTTCCTGACTTCCAGAGAGAAAAAGGGCAAGGCAAAAAGAGAGCTTTTTTCTCACCAAATAAATGGTGTTATTAATGGCAAAATTAAAACCGGTTTTACCGAGTTTAAGAGAAAAAAAACGGTATTTAGTGTTTGAAATTGTTTCGAAAAAACCTATTAAGGAGTTTTCAAGCGTTTCTAAGGCTATTTGGAAGTCTATACTAGATTTATCTGGCGTTTTAGGCGCTTCTAAGGCAGGTATTTGGCTTTTAGGGGATAAATTTAATAAGGATAAGCAAACCGGAATAATCAAGGTAAATCATAAGAATGTTGATTTGCTAAAATCCGCTTTATGTACCATAAGGCAGATTAATGGTATTGACGTTATTGTACGCTCAGTTGGTGTGAGCGGGATTTTGAAAAAAACAGACAGGTATATGAGAGGGTGATAAAATGCAAGCAATGCCTCATCAATTAATGGGTTATGACAGGGCAATTACAATGTTCAGCCCAGACGGCAGATTACTTCAAGTAGAATATGCTAAGAAAACAGTAAGACAGGGTTCCACAGCAATCGGAATAGTTTGCAAAGATGGCGTTCTATTAGTTGCAGATAAGAGAATTGTTGAAAAATTAATAATTCCAGAATCTGTTGAAAAGATATTCAAGATAGACAACCATATTTGCGCTACTGCTTCAGGAATACTTTCTGATGCAAGAGTTTTGATAGAGCGTGGACAGATAAAAGCTCAACAGCACAGTGTCACATATGACAGTCCGATTGATTCAATAACTGTTGTTAAAGAGATTTGTGCTTTACAGCAAATATGCACGCAATCTGCAGGATTGAGGCCTTTTGGCGTATCCATCCTAGTAGCAGGTATTGATGCAGACGGTCCTAAGTTATTTGAGACAGATCCTACTGGAATCTATTTCCAATATCAGGCAACTGTTATTGGTGAAGGAGAGCCAGAAGTAGAGGAAATCTTGAACAAAGACTATCGTCCAGATATGACTATTGAGGAAGGTTTAAACCTTGCTTTGTCAGCTTTGATGAAGGTTCTTGGAAAAGAATTCAATACACAGAGGATTGATGCAGCGTACATAAAGACTGACGAGAAAAAACTCACTCAGTTGACAAAAGACAAATTAGACAAGATTTGCAAGGTATGTAAGAAAAAATGAGTTCAGACAGTATTAACGTAGCAAGATTGAAGAAAGGATCAGACATTTTTGAGATTGTTGTAGATCCAGATAAAGCAGTTCTTGCAAAGAAAAATCCAGAATTGACGAGTGAAGCTCTGTCATTTCCAAAGATTTTTTCTGATGCAAAAAAAGGACTGCAGGCTTCTGAAGAAAGATTAAAGCATTGGTTTAAGACCGCAGATCCAGTATCTGTTGCAAAGATAATCATTCAAGATGGAACTATTCAATTGACTGCAGAGTATCGGCAGAAAATGGTCGAGCAGAAAAAGAAACAGTTGATTAATTTGATTCACAGGAATGGTGTCGATCCTAGAACAAATGCACCTCATCCTGCAACAAGGATTGAGGCAGCTTTACAGGAAGCTAAAGTTAAAGTTGATGAGTTCAAAAGTGTGGATGCGCAGTTAAAAGATGCGCTGAAAAAACTTCAGCCAATAATTCCCATAAAATTTGTGGTGAAAGAGATTGAAGTGGTTATTCCATCAGCTTACGCAGCAAAGTCTTACCCGACGATAAAAATGTTGGGAAAGATAATGAAAGAATCCTGGAACACTGATGGCTCCTGGTTAGGAGTTGTTGAAATTCCTGGAGGAATGGAGCAGGATTTTTATGATAAGCTGAATAGTATAACGCACGGCGAACTTCAAGCAAAAGTAGTAGCAATAAGGTGAAATAAGATGACAGATAAACTTAACATTAAGAATAAGGAAATTGCAGTACCAGGAGAAGTACTTGCAGAAGGAATGGGATACGTTCCTAGTAGAGGAATAAGACGTGTCCAAGATAAATTGATTGCAGAGCAATTGGGTATGATTAGTGTTGAAGGAAAAGTTATAAAACTGATTCCTTTGACAGGCGTTTACCTCCCAAAAGTCAATGACAAGATCATTTGTAAAGTGATTGATGTCTTAATGACTGGCTGGAGACTAGACACAAGAAGTCCTTACTCAGCTGTTTTGTCAATGAAAGACGCGACAAGCGAATTCATTCAGCGGGGGGCTGACTTGACTCAGTTTTTTGCGATTGGTGATTATGTTTTGACAAAGATTGTCAATATTACCAGTCAGAAGTTGGTCGATGTTTCTATGAAAGGTCCGGGCTTGAGAAAGCTTAGGGGCGGAAGAATCATTAAAGTTAATCCTCATAAAGTGCCAAGAGTTATTGGCAAAGAAGGTTCTATGGTTATCCTGATAAAGCAGGCAACTGGCTGTAATGTTATGGTTGGTCAGAATGGTTTGATTTGGATTGACGGCGAACCTGAAGCAGAAGTTATTGCAGAAAAAGCAATACTAAAGATAAATGCAGAAGCGCATTTACCTGGTTTGACTGACAGAATTAAAGAATTTCTTGACAAGAGCGGGTTAAAATCAAAAGCAGCTCCTGCTGGTGAGAAAAAAAGTACTGCAACAGCAGTCAAGAAAAAGATAGTAACAGGTGGAAAAAAATGAAAAGAAATGACGGTAGAACTCCGGAACAGATGAGGCCTATCAAAGCAGAAGTGGGTGTTATCCCTAATGCAGACGGCAGTGCAATGTTCCAGGCAGGAGATACAATCGCTTATGCTGCGGTCTACGGACCAAGAGAATTATATCCTCGATTCATGCAGAATCCTAAAAAAGGAATACTGAGATGCGTCTATAACATGATGCCGTTCTCAGGTCATGGAGATAGGGTTAGGCCGGGCGGTTCAAGAAGATCAAAAGAGATTTCAGCAGTCACAGAGAATGCATTAAATCCTGTTTTGGATTTGAGTGCTTACCCTAATGCAGTTATTGATGTTTTCGTTGAATTGACGCAGACAGATGGCGGCACAAGATGTGCAGGCATTACAGCAGCAGCAATGGCTCTTGCAGATGCAGGTTTTAAGATGAAAGATCTGGTTTCAGCAATGTCCATGGGTGTGCTTGATGGAGAAATGATTGTAGATATTAACGGCACAGAGGATTGCGTGCTTGGAGCAACTGATGTTCCAATAGCATATATTCCTACAATGAACAAAATATCTTTACTGCAGCTTGATGGAGAGATATCTAGAGATAAATTAAAGAAATTGCTTGAAATAGGCAAACAAAAGTGTCTTGAGATATATAAGGTTCAGCAGGAAGCTTTAAAGAAAAAATATAAGGTTGACTAAAATGGCAGAAAAAGAACATATACTAAAATCCTTGAAAAAAGGAATCCGTTATGACGGCAGAAAACTTCTAGATTATAGAAAAGTATCTGTAGAGCCAAATGCGACATCTGCAGAAGGCAGTGCAAGAGTTAAGATTGGCGCAACAGAAGTTCTTGTCGGCGTTAAGTTGGCTGCTGAAGTGCCTTATCCAGATACTCCTGCAGAAGGTAAGTTGATGGTTAACACAGAATTAAGGCCTATGGCAAATCCTGACTTTGAATCAGGTCCGCCTGGTGCAAAAGCAATTGACATCGCAAGGGTTGTTGATAGAGGCTTGAGAGAGAGCAAGGCTATAGCACCTGAAAAATTGTGTATAACTGCAGGCGAAAAAGTCTGGAGTGTCATGATTGACATTGTTCCATTGAATGACGCAGGTAACTTGCTTGATGCAGCTGCTCTCGGAGCAATTGTTGCTCTGAAGAACACAAGATTTCCTCCAATCAAGAAAGATGGAAATATCGACTGGGAAGCTCCTTTGACAGACAAGAAATTAGAGTTGGTTAAAGAACCTATTGAAGTTACAGTTATAAAAATAGATGAGTTTTATATAGTTGACCCCATTCTTGAAGAAGAAGAGCTGGCAGATACAAGCATAACCATCGCAGTATCCAAAGATGGACTGGTCTATGCAATGCAGAAGAGGGGCGAAACTCCGCTATCTGTTGAAGAAATAGACAAGATGGTTGAGATTGCTATCGAGAAATCAGCTGAATTGAGGAAAATTATAGGGTGATTATGATGTCAGAAGAGAAATACACAAAATTCGAGGTTGCTCGCATGATTGGCTCAAGAGCTTTGCAGATTTCAATGGGCGCTCCGTTTTTGGTTAAACTTTCAGAAAAGCAACTAGAGGAATTGGCTTATAACCCAATCTCTATTGCTAAGCTTGAATTAGAGCATGATGCTTTGCCTTTAACTGTTAAGCGTCCTCTTCCAGGCAAGAAAAAAGCAGCAACTGCTAAAGCTGCTTAATTATTTTTTTCTTTTTAATCTTTATATTATACAAATCTTTATATTATACAAAATGAATCAAATAACTGATGAGAAACTAGCGAAATATTTTGATGTTACTTCTAGAGCTTTAGCTAAAGTTAAGATTGGCGAGAAACAAGAGTTTGACTGGAAAGAAAAAGCAGAAGATTTCTTGGATATGGCAACAAGATATTTTGAAGACGCAAAGCATTTCAAGGAAAAAGGAAATATTGTCACTGCTTTTGCAGCATTAAACTACGCGCATGGCTGGCTTGATGCAGGTGCAAGATTAGGTCTTTTTGATGTTGATGGTGACAGTGAATTGTTCACTGTTGATTAAGATGCCAATATCTCTGTAACTATTAAATATTATTTACTTTGAGTAAATATTACTTCTAATCCTGGAATTCTTTTGAAATGGTTATCCATTGTTAATAATATTGCATCATTATCTACTGCAATACTTGCTATAACTAAATCATAAAGCGGTATTTTTCGACCTTTTTTAGTTAGCACGTGACTAAAATGTGCCAGCAGAATGGAACTGCTTAACGTAGTGTTCAGAACAGGGTATTTTTTCAGGGCATTTAATGTTTTTTCTTGTTCTGCAGTACTACATTTCAATGATCCATCGACAAATTCAGAGATTGTCAAAGAACTGATGTATAACTTGTTAAATTTTATTTTTTCTAGTTCGTCAATTATTTTTTTATTACCGTTTTCTATTTCTATTAGGATGTTTGTATCAATTAGTAGATTCATTTTTATCTAAATTTGAAATCCTTCCTGTATTTTTCATGTACTGCTTTGATGCGGTCTAGTGTTTTATTGTCCAGGGTGCGAGGGCCTTTTAAAATATCCTTCCATGGATTTTTTGCTATTTTTTTGTGTTCTTTTAGCAATTCACTGAAAAAATTTCCTAAAGACAATCCTTTTTTTACTGCCTCTACTTTGAAGTATATCCAGTCTTCTTCTTTTATGTTTCTTATGCTTGTTTCCATTG
>JAHWHT010000085.1 GCA_019323135.1 Candidatus Woesearchaeota archaeon | reverse complement strand
CTCCATTTGCAAGGCGCTCTCCTTTTAATGTTTTGAGCATTCCTTTTAGGTTGTTTCTTCCTGCAAGAATATAATTGAATTGTACTTTTTGAGAGTGTGTTAATCCTTTTAATGTGTACCAAAATAGGGAAAATGCTTTGAACCCCAGAATTTCACTAAATTTTTTATTTTTAAAAACACTTTCACCTTCTAGTAAGATTCCAGTTCTTGCAAGAAAATCTGAAGAGAACAGTTGTTGAAGCAAGATTTGCTTAATATCTAATTTTTTATCAATTTTTTTACTTAATCTGCTTTTTATTAATTGAATTTTATTTAATCTTTCTCTTAACGTTCCCTCTAAGAAGATTATTGCAATGTCAATGTCATTAGCATTCATCTTTCCTTTGACAAAAGATCCGTATATAATTATGTCAAAGATTGTTTTGTCTTTTTTTTCAGAGTCCAAGTGTTTTTTTAAGAGTTTCAGCATCTTCTTTTAGTAGTTTTGCAGTTTCCTCATCCATTCTTTTTGTGTAGCTGTCTTGATAAAAGGGAAAGTCTCTATCTGCAATTTTATATATTTCGGGATATTTATCTTCTAGAATCCTGAATCTGTTAGTGTGTGAGGAAGGGATAATTCCCTCTTTTCTTAGGATGTATAAGTCGCATAATGTAGCGATTGCTTTAAAGAAAAGTGTTGTTGCAGTGTTGTATTTTTCTTTTTTAAATGCAGCTGTGCCCAAACTATAATATTCTTTAACATTCTCAATTAATATTTCTTCTTTTTCAGACATTTGTATTGTACAACATAAAGCTAATATTTAAAGCTTTTGGTTGTATTGCACAACATTTTTTCATTTTGCGTATTGTACAACGTAAAAAAACATTTAGCTATTTTGAGTTGTATTATACAACGCCAAATCATAAGTACATCAAATAAACAGAACCAAGAATTCGTCATGAATAAGACGATAACTGTGACTGCTATTTAATTTTATTTTTTTATTTTTTTTAGCGTAATATTTATATATGCTTAGTGTAAAAGAGATGTCAAGGGTTGATTTTTATCAGTATCCTACAGGAAAAAATCGAGGCAGCGACAAAAAGCAAGTTTTTGTTTGGTCTTGAAATAGTAAACAATTTCGAGGTGATTAGAAGTATGAATAAAAAAATTCTATTATTATTAACTATTTGTATGTTCAGCATACTAGCTTTAACTGCTTACGCAGGCGGAACTGCTTGTGGCCTTGCGGGATGTTCTGCAATAACCAGTACTCCGCAAAATTTAACCACTACGCAAGTTACACTTAATTCAACAAATTTTACCACCAACACAGTGTCATTCAATGCGTTTTGTGGTAATGCATCTGGTTCCGGACCTTGTTTTAATTCTTCTTCGCCAGGTCTTAATATTTGTAATGATACTACGCAAGTAAGTTGTGACTCTGCAAGTACAGAATATCTCAATAGGCGTTTCTCTAATTCATCTTACTCAAACATAACTTATGTTGCAGTATCTACAGCATCAGATCCTTTTGCTGCATGGATAGGTTATAATGGTGTTGATACTGGTTCGTTATTCTTATACGATGAAACCACCGAATCGCTTTATAGATATATAATGGCAGATCAATCCTTTACGCCAACTCATGCAGAGTTTGCACAAGGTGCTGGGGGAAAATATTGGTTGTCTGTGTCTGGCTATAACGCAGGAGGTGTGGCTTTCTTATGTATGGCTCATCTTGGAGCAGATGCGAGTATAAGCTCTGCTGAATGTGACACGTTGATAGGTGTTAATGCTAATACGCCTGTTCGTACAGAGCCTGTAATGGAGACATATGGTGAGTTTGTGACATTGGCATACGAGGTAAATTGGCAAACACCTACATCTAAGATAGGGATTGCGGCATATGACATTTCTCAGCCTTCCTTGCCTGAATTGGAAAATGTTGCTGAACTATTGAGTCCTATTGATCCGAAATTAGATTCAACAATGGTGTTCACATATCCTTCCCAAACAGAGAGCGGTAATACTTTTGGCAGGGCTGCGACAGTATTTTCTTACAATGATGGAATTAATCAAGGGTTTGGAGTATGGTCTTTTTATGGTGATGGCATTTCTGAGGTGGTAAGAGGTTATTTTGCTTCAGATGGTTCTACCATCGAGATGACCTCTGCTAAAGTAGCTTACGATGGAACAAGTTTTATTGCAGCGGGCGCTGTCACTACGCCGACTGGTGATGATAAACCCGCAATACTCCCACGTACAAGTTTGTTAATGATTGACGACCTTTTGAACTTGCCGGATATTATAATAATTAATTACGTGATTGAGCGTGTTAACTTTTTTGCAATAGGTAAAGATGTTGTGTTGGAAGTTTCATATGATGAAATTGTGGCTTTTTATGAGACTATTGAAGGCGGTCTTATGACTCATGTGAGTTCAGAAGGTGTGCCAAATGCATATTATGAGTTTATTTCGCCTCTTGTAGCACCAGTAACTCCCAGAGGTTCAGATAGATTCAATCCTATCTTGTATGTCGGCGCAACAAAGAATAGCACAATTACAATTATGACGAGCGGCAGTAATATAATAAGCAAGTATGAAGTATTTAATTTCACTGCAACCTCTGTTGCATTCATCGAAGCAGTAACTAGTGGAGGACACTCGGGAGATTACGCAGCATATGTTATAGCAGGCCCGTCCATAGACAACAGTTCGGTGTTTTTAGATTTTGTTAACACAACTATGTCTTTGACTGCAGTTAACCCTAACGGAACAACTAGATTCACAACAGATAAGCAAGTTGTGATTCAAACAATGCATCCTGACATAAACATATTGAACTTCCAGTTGGACTTCCAGTCTTTTAATGGTACGTTTGATACGACTTTGGGTACTTGTGTTAATTGTTCTTATGATTTGAGTAATGGTACTTGTCAGGCAGAAGTTGAAAAGGTATGGGGTATGTTCCAGAATTATCGGTTGAATATGACTTTGACGTCTGCTTCAGCAATTAGTATGACTAACTTGACTTTGGAGTGTAGGACTGCTAATGCGACTGTTACTAAGAATGCTAATTGTGCAAGTTTATTTAGCGCATATGGTGTTGGTAGTGATGGTTGTGTTTCTTGGCTTGGTGTTCCTGGCAGAAGTTGGACATTTGCTGCTAATGGCGGTATTGGTATTGATATGACTGGTTTTACTAGTGCTAGTTTTGGTATGGGTAATATTACTCCTACTGCAACTTGTGAACAGATTGCTTGTGAAGTTACAGGAGTCTGGAAGCCGGGTGATGATCAAGAATTTGTTATGAACAAGACGATAACTGTAAC
>JAHWHT010000084.1 GCA_019323135.1 Candidatus Woesearchaeota archaeon | reverse complement strand
TTCTTTATTTTTGCTTTCTTTCCTGCAATCTTGACTATTTCTTGAACTGATCTTGTGCTTAATGGCCCTTTTCTTCCTTGAAAAAGCCAGATTGGTTCTTTTACACAATATGCCTTTAATTTTTGCTTTACTGATTGTGGTATTATGAAAGGCCTGTCCTTGTTTCCTTTCCCTCCTCTCACCCATCCTATGTTTTCTTCAAAAGAAAAATCTGTTGTCTTTAGTCTTGTTACTTCTCTTACTCTTAGTCCTGCTCCATACATCAATGAAACAATAAGCCTGTGCTCCTGATTCTCAATAACAGACAATACCCTACTAACCTCTTCCTTAGTCAGGTATTCTGGTTTTCGCACAGGCGTCTTAGCATACCTGATCTTCAAATAACATGCCTTATGCAGGACTTGTATCATCATGAACCTGAGGGCATTATGAGCCACATTCAGCGTGCTTCCTGAAACATCTTTTTCTTCCATTTTGTAAAGAAATTCTCTTACATCTTTCTTTGAGAACTCTCTTATTTTCTTGTCCTTATTTGCCAGCAGAAATTTCCTTACATAAAACAAATAAGTTTTCACAGTCCTTGGAGAGAGCTTTCTTCTCAGCATCTCTCTCTTCATATTGTATAATACATCAACAGTCATGCCAGAAAAAGAGATTTTATTCTTAATATGCTTAACCCAATAAAAACCGAAAAAATCACCTCTAAAATCAGAAATGCCGCGAAAATCGCATCATTATCCGAAAAATATCTGTTCACCACCTTTCAAAAAAGACACTTTTTCCACCTCAAACCCCTCAAATCCACCCCAACAAGCCCCAAAACCAAAGAATTCACACTACTTCGCTTATATATGATTAAATGAAATTGAAAAAGGGCAAATTTATTAAAGGGCGAACTCTAACAATATATTATGGCACAAATTACTAATCAAGAATTAATTCAAAAAGCAAAAGAAGTTGCTAAATTGCACAAATGTTCAGATGATGTAAGAATAGCTGATGTTGGTTGTGCATTACTAACTGAAGATGATAAATTATATCTTGGAGTTAGTATTCATGCTTGTTGTGGCGTAGGATTTTGTGCTGAACATAGTGCAATCGCAGCCATGGTTCTTGAACAGAAATATAAAATCAAAAAGATTGTAGCTGTAAGTGGTGATGGAACCGTTTTACCTCCTTGTGGAAGATGTAGAGAATTAATGTATGAAATTAATGAAGATAATTATGAAACAGAAATCATAATTGAATCTGATCAGTCGGTAAAACTTAGAGAGCTACTCCCAGAACCATGGCAAAAAAAATTCTATTAGAGTTCGCCTTTTATTCCTTTTATTGATGGAACTTCGTTCTCGGTGTATGCCCTTTTTCAACTTCTCCCTTTGGTCGACCACGCTGCGCTCTCACTTCACTTCGTTACGTTCGGGTCATTTAACAGGGCTTATATTCAATTCAAAAGTTTGCTAAAATTAGAAAGGGCAGGGGACTTATTCAGATGGCTTGTAACCAGAAATCATTAGAAATCCTTGACCAGCCATTTCTCTTGCTGTTGCGTCATCCATTCCAAGTTTTTTGGCACTCATAACATCCCACATTCCTAATGTTTTTCCTAACGCCATAACTCTTAATGCACCTTCTTGTTGCATTCCCATATTTGGTGCCAATTCAATATAAGATGGACCACCAGCAAGTCTTTCTGGTTGTGGATACGCTCCCATTTGTTCTACTAAAGCTCCTCTATATTGTTCCGCTCTAGCTTTATCCACGACAACATCTACAAAAACCATATCAACTTTATCAAAATTATCTCCAGATGGAGCTTCATTTGTGTGATCATAACCGAATAGTTCTACAACATCAACATTTCCAATCTGTCTTCTTTCAACAGATTCTCCTTTTCTAAAAACTCTTGTTGAGTCTTGAACAATATCATATAGTTTTTGTGCGTTCATACTATAGGAAATAAATAGCATATTTATAAACCTTTCGGTTATGATACTACTATAAAGTTAATAATAGTCCCCTGCCTCTGATTATTTTAATTAATGGTGCTCCGCACTTGATACGCAAACTTTTGAACTCTTCGGAATTTTTTTGCTTCGCAAAAAACCGTCTTGCAGACTATTCCTCGTTCCTAACGGAAGAATATAACAGGAATTATATTCAATCAGCTTCGCTGACTCTGCGCTCCTTCGGAGCTTGTCCTCAATCACAGTCGTTGCTGTTCATGAAGGAGAATATAACAGCGATTAAACTCAATTTTCTTCGCTTTGCTCAGAAAACTCCAAAATCAGAGATTTTGGCCTTCGTTCACAATTGTTATTGTTCACGATAGGGAGCTTAACAGCGATTATACGCAATATTACTCGGGACGGACTAAAAATAAAGAAGGGGACGCTCTTTAATTCACTTGTGTTAAAAGACCATAACTTGCTGGTGCTTTTTTATCAAAATCAATATACTTTGAACCAATTTCAATCTTTCCAGACTTGGCTCTTTCCATTGCTTCTAAGAAAGTACTTCTGGCAAGAGTTACATCTTCTACTCTATTTACACCCTCTCTAACAATATCAATAAAATTATCAATAACATATCTAGTTCCATGTTCAGCTGAAGTTTCCTTTAATTGAGAGTAAATAAATTTCATAGTTTGAACATCCATTTTTTCAGAATATCTTTCTGCAAGATCTTCTGTCAGATGTTGCATTCCTGTTAATTCCTCACCGAACCAATATGCAAAAGCTTCACCAATTGATTTTTCTAATCTTGGATTTGGCAAACCTCTTGTTTCAACAACTTGACTAACACTTGGCAGATAAAATTCATCAAATACTTGATGTCCATATTCATGTGTTAATATTGTTCTAAGAAAATCTTCAGGAGTTGTTTCTCTCGGTGAATTATCAATCGCAAATGCCAGATATTCTAAATTTCTTTTATCCATTCTTGCAACTTCTGGTTTAAGTGCAATACCTGGAAAACCATTTGTAGAAGCACCATTTACAGTTGCTTTTTTCCATGCATAAACCATTCTTTTTTCAAATGGACGTTCTAATTCACTAACAACTCTAAAATGAACTCCTGTATGAATTCCTTCTGCTTCAGCTGATAATTCTTCTAAATCACTTGGTAGTCTATCAAAATTTTTCTCAGAAAATCTATTTCCTTTGCCATATAAATCAAGAATACTAGTTACTGGTTTAATAGTGTTATTTTCATTTCCAATAGTGTTTCCACTAATATAATCTATTATTTGTGGTTTGATAAGAGTCAAATAATTATTAGCCATTATAGATTATCGAATAATTCATCATATATAAATCTTTCT
>JAHWHT010000083.1 GCA_019323135.1 Candidatus Woesearchaeota archaeon | reverse complement strand
GTAATGAGAAAAAAGTTCTAGATAAGATAAGCGAGTGTGTCAAGATAGATATCCCTGCCTTGGCTGAAAAAACTGGTCTAAGCAAGCCAACAGTACGCACAATAGTAAATAAATTTATTTCTTCAAATGTTGTAATTCTTAATGCCTCTGCAGTTCCTGCAAAAATTGGTTGTGATATAATGACAATTTATGAAATATCCTATCCTTCAGAATTGCATGGGGAAAAATTGACAAACCATCTTCAAGAAACACTTTTTGCTTCTAATAATTCTGCGATTGTTTTTAAGATAAATCCTTCACAATCAATAGTTATTGCATTTTATCAGAATCTGGACCATAAAGATTTTTCATTTTCAAACATGCTGCAGTGTATTCAGCAAAAAGAAGGGGGAAAGTTTCAGCCAATTATCAAGGAATTATGGACGCGCCCATCAAAAGACTTTTTTTATGATCCTAGCATATCCAAATTTTTGAAAGGCATTGAAAATTTTAAAAAATCAAACAAATAAGGAGGAAAACTTATGGAAGATATCCAACAGCTTGGAGGCAATATTGAGCTAATCGGATTTCAAGAGATTGACGGCGGTTCTATGATTATCTTAAAGAAAGTCATAGGCAGCTATGCAAGAAAATTTTCTGACAGACTGGGTGGAATTGAAAAGTTAAGCATTCGCATTAAGACTGTCGGCAATAGTCAGGTTGAGTTAACAGGTTCTCTTATTAAAGAAGGCCAGCAGTTTAATTCAGAATTGACTGAATATAACATATTCGTGGGCATGGATGCGCTCTTGAAAAAGTTAGAATCATCTGCTTTGAAGTAGTAGGTGCATAGCACCTAGCGAAGTTCTCAAGTATACGCTACAGTTTAACATAACAAATATTTGCCAATAACATGGCTGGCAAATTTTTGGGATATAAAATTTCTATCAAAATTTTATATAAATCTGGTCTCTAATCAACAATAGAAGCCAAACGAAGCGTGCTATGCGCATACTTAAAGTAAAAACTTTTAAATAGACTTAGTTAATTCTTATAGTTAATATGTTTCAGAATCACATAGAAGGAGTATTGAAAAAAACTTTAAAATTAAAAACAGTTTGCTTAGAAGTACCTCCAAATCCTAAACTGGGTGATTATGCATTCACCTGTTTTGCTTTGGCAAAAGACAAAAAAAAGAATCCTGTTGAGATTGCAAAAGAATTTGCAGAAAAAATAAAACCAGATGATTACATTCTAGAAGTAAAGTCAACAGGTCCTTACATTAATTTCTTTATCAATAAGGCAAAGCTTGCAGAAGATACTGCTAAAAATATTCACAAAAAGAAAGATAAGTACGGCCACTCAGATATAGGACATAAAGAAGTGGTTGTAATAGAGTATCCTGGTCCAAACACAAACAAGCCTCTGCACATTGGTCACATGAGAAACATGGCTCTTGGCGTCAGCATGGCAAATATCTTCGAGAGTCAGGGTTGCAAGATAAAGAAAGTAAATATCATCAATGATAGAGGAATTCATATCTGCAAGAGCATGCTTGCTTACCAGAAGTGGGGAGAAAAAAAGACTCCTGAATCTCAGAAAAGAAAATCAGATCATTTTGTTGGTGATTATTATGTTATGTTCAACAATAAACTCAAAGAAAATCCTAAATTAGAGGAAGAAGCTCAAGAGATGCTAAGAAGTTGGGAAGCTGGTGATAAAGAAGTAAGAGCGTTATGGAAAAAAATGAATTCCTGGGCATTCAAGGGTTTTGATAAAACTTACAAGCATTTTGGTCTCTCTAAGTTTGACAAGGAATATTTTGAGAGCGAAACATACAAGAAAGGAAGAGAGATTGTTTTAGAGGGAGTGGAAAAAGGATTGTTCAAAAAAAGAAAAGATGATGCAATCTTTATTGACTTAAGCAAAGAAGGTCTTGGTGAAAAAGTTTTGTTAAGACCAGACGGCACAAGCGTTTATGTCACTCAGGATTTATATGTTGCAGTGCAGCGTTATAATGATTTTAAGTTTGATAAATCTATTTATGTTGTTGCTACAGAGCAGAATTATCATTTCAAGGTTTTATTCACTCTGTTGAAAAAATTAGGTTACAAATGGGCAGACGGTTGTTATCATTTTGCTTATGGCATGGTTCATCTTCCAGAGGGCAAGATGAAGTCAAGGGAAGGCACTGTTGTTGATGCAGATGATTTGATGCTTGAGATGGAAGATCTTGCAAGAGAAAAGATTGCAGAGCGGCACAAGGATCTTGAAGAAGAAACCGTGCATGAAAGAGGAACTTTTGTCGGTCTTGCAGCGATAAAATTCTACTTGTTAAAGATAGATGCAATTAAAGACATGACTTTTAAGCCAGAAGAAAGTATTTCTTTTGAAGGCGATACAGGTCCTTATCTGCAGTACACGCATGCAAGAGCCTGCTCTATTTTAAGAAAAGCAAAAGAGAGTGACTTAACTCCTGATCTAAAAATAGACTTTAATCTGCTAAACAATCCATCTGAAACAGCATTAGTTCAGGCTTTGGCAGAATTTCCAGACAAAACAAAGGAAGCCTGTGTCTCTATGCGTCCGCACATTATTGCGCAATACCTTCTTACATTAGGTCGTGCATTTAATGAGTTCTATCATGCATGTCACTGCTTGAATGAAGAGAATAAAGAATTAGCTAAAGCAAGATTATTGCTGATTGATTGTTCAAGACAAGTTATTAAGAATGGTTTGAATCTTTTAGGCATTTATGCTCCTGAAGAAATGTAAGCTTTATAAACCAGTAATTCTTTTATCCTGCTTATGAGAATAATTAAGATTCCAGTAAGTGCAGGCTGGCTAAAGAAAACAACAGGTGTAGAGCAAGGACCAGACAAGATAGTGAAACACCTGGAGGATTTTTGGTTTAGTGAAACAGGAGTTTTGCCAGTCTATAGTTTTGATGAAGTTGAGGCTCCGACTCAAAAAACTATTTTTGAAAAGATTAAAGCGCAAAATGAATTCATTGCTTTGGGTGGAGATCACTCCCTGACTTATCCTTGTTTTCAGGCATTTGCTTCTAATCATAAAAATCAAGGCATAATTGTTTTTGATGCTCATCCTGATTTAATGGAAACAACAGACCCAATAAATCATGAAAATTATCTGAGAGCTTTAATTGAGCACGATATAATAAAGCCGCAAAACATAATTCTTGTAAGCATAAGAAATTCTGACCCTGACGAGATTAAATTTCTTAAAGATAACAAAATAAAATATTTTCCAATGAGTGTTATTGCAGATGAAGGCATAGAAACAGTTTGCGATGCAATAATGTCTGCTGCAAGAAAGTTTGATGCACTATACCTTTCAATTG
>JAHWHT010000082.1 GCA_019323135.1 Candidatus Woesearchaeota archaeon | reverse complement strand
ATTGTACCAGAGTTTATTGCACTTCCAATACTGTTGATTATTGTAGTCTGGCAGTCTTGGTCTAAGTATTACATCTATTTAGTTGCGAGGAAAATTAAATGAACAATAAAGGGCAGATTACTGTCTACATAATTGTTGGAATAATTATTTTGTTTTCAATAGTTGTATCTATCTACATTGCAAATCGAGTGTGGCTCTCTCCTGCAGAGATTAGTCCTATTGCAACTCCTGTAAAAGATTATGTTGAGGTCTGTATTCAGCAGGTTGGCGCAGATGCCTTGATTCCTATTGGAACAAACGGAGGATACATGAATCCTCTTGTTGACGCAGAAGTCTCACAGTCTCCTGCAGAAGGTGATGTGCTGTTCCTTTCAGAAGATGCAAAGCATGCTGTTCCATATTGGTTCTACATGTCTACAGAGAACACCTGCAAGAATTGCATGATGGAATCACGCCAGCCAACACTAGAGCAGGTAAAAAAAGAAGTTGACAGTTATGTCAATGAGCATTTAGATGAATGCATCAATTCTTTCAGACCGTTTCTTGACCAGGATTATGAGTTTGAGGTTGGTGATGTAGACTCTGATGTTCTTTTTACAGAGGCAAGCACAAGGTTTGTTGTCAATTACCCTATCAAAATAATACAAGGCAGCACAAAATCAAGTATAGAAGATTTTGAGACTGTTGTTGACATTCCTTTCAAAAGAATTTATGATTTAGCAGGCAGGATAACAAAGCAGGAAAGAGAATCTGCTTTCCTTGAGAGCATTACAATGCATTTTATATCACTTCACACAGGATTAGATATGTCAAAACTCCCTCCTTTAGCAGCAATAACGCACGACAAAGTTACTGTCAATTGGTTCAAGCCAATGATTGCACTAAATCTTCAGCAATTGTTTTTGAGTTATGTTCCTTTGATGCAGATTGCAGGAACAAAAGATGCAAAACAGATAACTGCAGGCGATAATACGTTTGAGCAGGGATTTCTCAAAGGACTTTATTTAAAATTCCTAGAAGATGATTATCCTTTTAATGTTAATTTTGCTTATCTGGATTGGCCTCTTTATTTTGATATATCTCCTAGACAGGGAGATGTTTTGACAGGAGAAGTGCACATACAAGAATTTCCATTTAATGCAGCTCCTGCATTTCAGACAAATTATTATGAGTTTTATTACGACCTTTCTGCTCCTGTTCTCGTAGAGATAAGAGATCCAAATGCTTTGAGAGGAAAAGGGTACTCTTTTAATTTTGCTCTTGAGTTGAACATAAGGGATAACAAGAACTTTATTTACTGGAACCTTGGAGAAGGTACTGTTGGTTACTGGAATGATGCTAATGTTGATGTCAATGAAAAAGTGATTAAATATGATTATGGAACCTGCTATGAGCAGGGTAGTTCATGGAAATGCGATATCACAAGCAAGACTTATTCAGACGAGATTGCTTGTGTACAAGCCTGCACAACCTCAAAAACATCAACAAGAAAATTCAAGCCTAAACCTACTATGTTTAAAGATATAGATCAAAAAATCAGTGGAGAAATAACCATAAACGCACTAGACGCAGTGACTAATCAAGGCATTGACAAGGCAAGCGTGCTCTACAAGTGTGGAAGGTATGACACAATTATTGTAGGCGCAACAGATGCAAGTGGTACAGTCAAGGAAAAGTTTCCTTTATGCATCAATGGTCAGCTATCTATTGATAAAGATGGTTATGCAAAAAAGATAATCGGCTTGACAATAAAGCCGGATCAGTCAAAGATACTTACTGTTTCACTAGAGCCAGAGGCAGAAGTAACTGCAACAGTAAAGAAATACACTATCAAAATCAAGAATCTGCGTGAACTAGAGTATGCTGAAGAGCCTGAGGCAGAACTCTCAACAAGTTATTCAGACATTGATAGTTGGGAGAGCTTAGGCATGTCTGCGCTTGGAGGATTTAAAGATCAGATTATCATGCCTCTTTCTTTAAGTGTCCACTGGGAAGAAGAGGGATACAAGGTTGGAAGAGAGCAAAAGACCATGAATATTTATGACAGGTATTGCTGCGATGCTCCTGTAGCACTTAATGCAAGCCAGAAAGCAATTGTTATGATTGAAAAGATTCCAGAAGATGAGTTAGAACCGCATTACTTCCAGACAATGCTGCTGGATTATGGTGAGAGACAAGATACCCTGAAATTAATTCCTGGATTGTATAAAGTCAATGGAATGCTTGTTGACCAGGATGGTTTTGTTATTGAGGAAGGATGCCAAGAGATTTGTGTCGAGTATGATATGGGTACAGAGTATTATGTTGGAACAATTGGTCAAGATCTAGTTGATCCGCTTGGCGGTGCGCCAGAGGAAAAACCAGATTGTAAAGAATGGGGGTTATTCCCTGAGCAAGATATTGTTGCACAGCCTGCAATGCTGGGCGGTGTTGTCCTGGACAATCAAACCGGTTACTGGAACATAACAAGGGCAGATTTAAACAGAGGTAATGTTGAATTGTTTTTCATCCAGACCTTAAGACCGACCTGCACTCTTGTACAGGATTGTGTACTCGATGTCTGCGTCGACATTGCAGAGACTCAAGCAACTTCTGTTTATTCTAAAAAATATAGAACAGAATTAGAACCAATATTTAGATAAAACAATGATAACTGCAGAAAAAATGTGGAAACTAGGGCAAACTTATTTGAAATCAAAAGTTCAGCCTATTCCGTTATGGGTGCATCTTTGGGTTACAGACAACTGTAACTTAGATTGCAATTATTGTTCTGTAAAAAATAATTCTTCTAGAGATCCTGAAACAGAAGAAGTTAAGCAGTGGATAGAACATGCAGACAATCTTGGCTCTGCAGTTATTGCGTTTATGGGCGGTGAGCCGACTTTAAGAACTGATTTAGTTGAGCTGGTAACTCATGCAGATTCTAAATTATTGATGACTTATGTTACAACAAACGCAAAGCACAAATCTTTTGATACACTTTTGTTAAATTTAGCAAAAGCAGGATTAGATGTTTTAGAGGTTTCTTTAGACGGATGTGATTCTATTAAAGGTTCTGAAAAAACACTCGGCGGAAACGAAGATTTGATTGATTTGCTGGACAGTGTACGTCAAGAGTATGGATTAAAGTTTAAGGCACATCAAGTTCTAGCTCCTGAAAATCTAGGAGAAACGTTAAAATTATTAGAGTTGGCAGAAAGAAGAAACCTGCCTATTTCTTTTGGGTTAGTTAATGCCCTTGATGGATCTGCGTATTCTAATTCAAGAGATAGAGATAGATTAAGACAGACATTATATACTATTATTGACAAGAAAAAAGCAGGAGTGCCTATTCTTAATCCTGTTGAATATTTTACCCACGCTTTTGCTTTTTTAAATAGCGGAACTAATTGGAAATGCGATGTAGGGAAATATGT